>JAQWRY010000064.1 GCA_029243485.1 Candidatus Binatia bacterium
GGGGGCGCCCCGGGCGCGGGCCCGCTAACCCGGGGGGGGGGGGGCGGGGGGGGGGGGCGGGGGCGGGGCGGGGGCCGCATCGGATCCAGCCCCCGCCGCGCCAAAGAGTGCCGTGCCTCTGGCCGCACACGAGCCGCAGGCCTTCCTCTCGAACGGGTGGTTCTCGCTGGTCGAGGCTCTGCGGGAGGAGATCGATCCCCCGGTGCCCGAGAAGGTGCGCGACATCACGATCAACGTCCACATCACGGATGGTCCCGACGGCCACATCGATGCGCGGATGACCGCCGGGCGCTTCCTGCCGGGTGCCGACGAGGCGGCTCTGACGCGGATGAGCATGCCCTTCGACGTGGCCAAGAAGATGTTCGCTGAGGGCGACGATCAGATGGCCATGCAGGCCATGGTGCAGGGCGATATCAAGCTCGAAGGCGATCTCTCCGTCCTGATGCGCCTTCAACAGGGCGGCGCACCGACGCCGGAGGCTGAAGCGTTGCAGGCACGGATCCGCGAGTTCACGGTCTGACCAGCCCCATCCCGCTTGACCCCACTCACTGCTGACCGTACTGGTCACCCATGTCGGACGGCTTCGGGAATGGCGCCCATCATCCCAACGAAGACGATCCTCTGCGCGAGTTGCGCGAGGTCGTCGACAAGTTCCGCAAGAAGTTCGGCGGAGGCGGTAGCGGAGGTGGGGGGCGAAACCTCTCGCCGTGGCCGATCCTCGCCGTGGCGGCCGTTCTCTACATGGCGAGCGGGATCTTCATCATCGGTCCCGACGAGCGTGGAATCGTGCTGCGCTTCGGCGAGGCCGTCCGTGAGGTCGGCCCGGGGCCGGGCTGGCATCTCCCCTGGCCGATGGAAGAGGTGCTGAAGCCGTCCGTCACGCAGATCCGGAAGGAAGAGTTCGGATTCCGGACCGTCGACGTCGGTCCGCCCGCACGGTACCGGCAGGTCGAGCCGGAGTCGTTGATGCTCACCGGCGACGGCAACATCATCAAGCTCGAGTTCATCGTGCAGTACCGAGTGAAGCCGGAGCCCGATGCCGCGACGGATTTCCTGTTCAACGTTCGTGATCCGCGCGCGACACTCCGCGTAGCTTCGGAAGCGGCGATGCGTCAGGTGGTCGGCAGCAACAAGATCGACGACGCGCTCACCGATGAGCGTCAGCGCATCCAGACCGAAGCCCAGGAAGCGATGCAGTTGATCTTGGACAGCTACAAGAGCGGCATTCAGATCGTGACGGTGCAGCTGCAGGACGTCGCACCGCCGGACGAGGTCTCCGACGCCTTCAAGGACGTCATCAGCGCCGAGCAGGACAAGGAGCGGATGATCAACGAGGCGCGCGGCTACTCCAATGACGTCTTGCCGAAGGCGCGCGGTCAGGCGGCTCGCTTGATCAACCAGGCGGACGGTTATCGGCAGGCGAAGATCGAACGAGCCACCGGTGAGTCGGAGCGCTTCAACGCGTTGTTCGAGGAATACTCGAAGGCGAGGACCATCACGCGCACGCGGCTCTACCTGGAGGCGATGGAAGAAATCCTCCCGAACGTCGACAAGGTTCTCATCGACGGATCGGCCGGCAATGTCGTGCCGTACCTGCCGCTCGATCGACTGCCCAAGGCCGCGGCCGCGGCACCGACGGGAGACCAGTGATGGATCGCAGGTGGATAGGAATCTTTGCCGTACTTGGCTCCGTGATCGGCGTGTGGAGTCTCGCGACGTTCACGGTGCCGCAGTGGGAGCAGGCGGTCGTGTTGCAGTTGGGCGAGCCGGTCCGCACGGTGCGAGACCCGGGGCTCTACTTCAAGCTCCCGTTCATCCAGAGCGTCATCTACTTCGACAAACGTCTCCTCGATTACGATGCGGCGCCCAAGGAACTGCTCACGCGAGACAAGCAGCAGCTCGTCGTCGACAACTACACGCGTTGGCGGATCGTCGATCCGCTCCAGTTCTATCGCGCGGTTCGCAATGAGGCCGGCGCACAGTCCCGTCTCGACGACATCGTCTACTCGAACCTACGTGAGAACTTCGGCCGTCAGACGTTGAACGAGATCGTCAGTGCGAAGCGGGCTGCGCTGATGTCGGAGATCACCTCCAAGAGCGACCTGAGTTCGCGCGACTACGGAATCGAAGTGATCGATGTCCGGATCAAGCGCGCCGATCTCCCCGAGAAGAACGAGCTGAACGTCTTCAGCCGGATGCGCACGGAACGTGAGCGGCTGGCGAAGAAGTTCCGTGCGGAAGGTGATGAGGAGTCGCGCAAGATTCGCTCGCAATCGGACAAGCAGGTCCAGGTGCTCACCGCCGAAGCGCAGAAAGAGGCTGACATCCTGCGTGGTCAGGGAGATGCCGAGGCCGTTCGGATCTTCGCGGAGGCGTTCGGCCGGGATGAAGAGTTCTACGAGTTCACCCGGACGCTCGAGGCGTATCGCCGCACTCTGCCGGGCACCACCACGGTCGTGCTCTCGCCCGACAGCGAGTTCTTCAAACTGCTGAACCAGGGGTCGCAGCCGGAGTCGCCACCGCAGTGAACAGGCTCGCGCTCGGGGTCGTCGTGGCGGTAGGGGTTCTGCTCTACGTCCGATCCCCGATCGACCTCATCCCCGATCGGGCTGGGGCCGTGGGGCTCCTCGACGATCTGCTCGCGATGGGGGTCGCCGTGTGGTGGTTCTGGAAACGCCTGCCGACGATTCAGAGCGGCGGGGGCGGGGGGTCGTCCTCTTCTGCACGGAGTGACGGCGGCGGGACGACGGCGGGGCGGTTCGATCCGCACGAAGTGCTCGGCATCTCGCGCAGCGCCTCGCAAGGCGAGATCCGCCAAGCGTACCACGACCAGCTTCGCCAGTATCACCCCGACAAGGTCGACGATCTCGGTGAAGAGCTGCAGAAGCTCGCGCATGGCCGCACGCTCGACATCCGTCGGGCCTACGATGAGCTGAAGCGAGGATAGACCGCTCGCGCCTGACGAGGCATCTCGGGAGGTCTGGACGCGGCGGCCACCGATGCGGTCGGAGAGCTCGCGCACCCGTTCCAGCGCGCTCAGCGGATACGCGACGGATTCGTTCCCAACGGTGAGGCCGAACACGAGCGTCTTGTCGGGAAGGCGGGCGTCGTGTCGCTTCAGCGCGAACATCAGGCCCGTCGATGCGTGGCAGTCGGCGTAGGGGTCGCGTTCGTAGTTTCGGCGATGGCCCGTCTGATCGGAGACACCGAAGGTGAGTAGATTGCCCTCGACCCGGCGATCGAAGGCGACGGCGCTCGCCGTGAGCGGACACCATGTGATGGCGATGTCCTGTTCGCCGACCGAGTCATTCACGACCTCGGGCCGGTTGAGGACCCGCAGGGGATAGGCCCGGGTCAGATCGCCGCTCCTGAGGCCGACGAGCAGGTCGTCCTTCTGCAGGGACCCGGCCTCACCGGCCGCGACGGGCTTCGGTTGGAGCAGGGCCGGGAATGCCGTCCTTGGGTGGTCCGCGGCTTTGGATCTCCTCGCGCGGGACGGTGCTGTTCTCGAGCGCGAATCCCGTGACGAGGGGCAGCAGGAGGCACCCCAGCACCGCGGCGCGGACTCAATTCGGCGGGGAGCGGCTCATCTCAGGGGAGAAGTACGTGAATCGGGGACCGAAGGTTACGGTTACGGTTGCGGCCCCGGGCCTCACCGGGTTAGGCGAAGCACGGGGATGGCGAGCGGGGATTGGCAGGATCGGATCGGGATCGTCGTGCCCTCTTCGTCGACGGACGGGGGGGCCGCGGACGAGGCCGCGCTGCGCGCGACGTTGCAGAGCCTGCGGGATCAGACGCACTCCGAAATGGATGTCGTGGTGGTGCAGCCCACCGCGCTCCCCCTGCCGGTCGAGGACGAGCGCGTCCGCTCGTTGACGTGCGCCGCGTCGGGAACCGCCGAACGTCTCTCGGTCGGTGCGCGGGCCCTCCGGACGAAGTGGATCCGCTTCCTTCCGGCCGGCGATCGCCTCGCACCGGGGTGTCTCGCGGCGGAGTTTGAGGCGGTGGCCGACTCCGACGTTGCGGCCGTGTTCTCCGCCGTCGAGCACGTCGATGAGGCGGGGGCCGTGTCGACCGAGGCGCGTCCGGACGACGCACCACTCTCGCCGGGGCGGCACGCAGCGGGCTCGCTTCTTCCGGATCTCGTCGGCCGCCATCCCTGGCCGCTTGGGAGTGCACTCCTCGATCGCGAGGTGTTCCTCGAACTCGGCGGTTTCGATTCGTCGTTCGTCGCCCGCCCGGAATACGAGCTGTGGCTCCGCCTGGTGCAGGGTCAATCCGTCTTAGTGCTCCCGGCGCCGGGCCTTCGACGCCTGCAGGCCTCCGCCCGTGCGATCGACGCCTCGGTCGACGGTGCCGAGCACGCGCGGGCGCTTCTGCGGACGCTCCGCGGTGATCCGCTCGAAGCCGCCGTGACCGCACTCGGCGGGGCAGAGCGCGACTCGCCCGCGCAGGGGATCGCGCGCGCGGAACTCGCTCGCCGCCTGCTGCAAACGGAGCGGGCGGAGCTTCGCCCTCTGGCGGGCCGGCTCGTGGGTGAGGCGCGGGCGGCCGGAGCGTACTTCCCGGGCGACGCGCCGTTCGAGGTTCTCGGTCTTCACATGCCGGAGCTGGTTCGAGCGGAGGGCTGGTTCGCACCACCGCCGGCCCCTCCTGCGGTGGACGAGGAACTCCACAGCCCGCCGCCGGGAGCATTTCCCGCGCCGATCTGCGTCGCGCTCGGCACCGCAAGCGATCTCGGTATGGAGCTCGCAAAGGCTGGAGCGGCGGCTGCAGAGGCGCTGGAGCAGCGGGGCGTGCGGTTGATCCTGTTGCACGCCCGGGGCCCGCGGGGCGATGCGCCACCTGCCGCGGATCTTCCCGTCGAAATCCTGCGACACGACGGCTCGAACGCCGAACTGGAAGCGGCCCTGGCTCGGAATCAGGTCGCGCTCCTCATCGCGGATCCGTCTCATCCGGCGGTCGATGTGGCGGTCGCCCTCGGTGTGCCGACGTGGTCGGGTTGGCCCGAGGGGGATGACTCGGAACGTCAGGTGGCGGAGGACGTCATTCGCGCCGCCGCTTCCCATGCCGCGGAGCTTCGGCGCGACGCGTTCTCGAAGCACCGAGCCGTCGCTCGGTCGGCGGACACTGGTGTCGCCGAAGACGCGGCCCTCCGCACTCTCGTCGGTGCCCTCGGGGACGCGGGGGCCGCGGTGCGATCCCAGGTCGACAGCGAGAGCCTCGTCGAGCGTCTCTCCGACGCGCGCCGCGCGGCGGACTCGGCAGGGCGACGCGCGCGCGATGGCGGGGCCCTCGCGGAGAGGGCTCTCGATAAGCTCCGGATCGGGCGGCGACTTCGCTCGACGCTGCAGAGAAACGGCGCATCGTCTTCGGAGACGGTCGCGCCTGTCGTTTCGCTCGATGATGCGGGGGCGCAGCGCTTCCTTGGGTCGGTGACTTCGGAAGCCGAGGCCCGCCTCTGGGTCCTCTACACGACGGACCCGTATTCGGAGACGCAGGGCCAGCGCTCCACCTGGCTCGCACGGGAGATCCTCGCGCGCGGAGACTTCGTGGTCTTCTTCTACTGGCGTTGGGAGCTTTCGGAGGCCATCGCGGCGGCGCCCCACGACCGGCTGCTTCCGGTTCCCATCGATCAGTTCTTCCGCTTGCAGCGTCCGCTGATGGATCTCGCTGCGCCCGGGCTCGAGAAGATCTTCTTGATGGAATTCCCCGACGCCTATCTCTTCGAACAGATCGATCTCGCAAACGCTCACGGCTTCACGACGGTCTATGACTGCGTCGACGATTGGGAAGAGTTCGCCCGGGTCGGTCAGGCGCACTGGTACGACCCGGGAGTCGAGCGTCATCTGGCACAGAACGCGGACCTCGTCGTCGCCACGCACCCGGTCCTCGCAGCGCGGCTGGAAGCCATGGGTCGTCGCGGAAACTCCGTTCCCGTGTTGCCCAACGGTGTCGCGGTCGAGTCGTTCGCGGGTGCGGAGCCCCGGTCCCGAACCGGTGAGCCGGTGATCGGCTACTTCGGCCATCTGACGCCCGCGTGGTTCGATTGGGATCTGGTCCGGGACACCGCGCGCGCCCATCCGGAGTGGCGTTTCGAGATCATCGGGCACGGCGCACCCGACGACCTCGACCTGCCTGCGAACGTGGACGTTCCGGGACCCGTGCCGCACGAGGCACTCGAGGAGAGAACGCGCTCCTGGCACGTCGGGATCGTGCCGTTTCTTCCCGGACCGCTCACGCAGGCGGTGGACCCGATCAAGCTCTACGAATACCTGGCGCTCGGGCTGCCGTCGGTCGTGGTCGACATGCCGCATCTCGCCGGTGTGCCGTCCGTCGAAGTCTGCAATCGCGCGGATTTCGCCCCGGCTCTCTCGCGGGCGCTTTCCTCGAAGCCCGATGTGGATGCTGTCGCCGCTTTCGTCGAGGTGAGTCGATGGAGCGAGCGCGTGAACGCGCTGTGCGACGCGCTCGCGAGTGCGGACTCGTCGGATCTCTTGAAGGCGCTCTGAGCAACGGTTCCGTGAAGATCCTCTTCGTCTACCAGATCTGCTCCTTCGGGGGGGTGGAGACCGTGTTGCGCAACCGAGCCGTCGGGCTTCGCCGGCTCGGTCATGAGCCGCGGATCGTTCTCTTGGAAGATCTCGGCGGGCAGGCAGTTTTTGCCGGTCTCGAAGACGTCGAGATCGCACCGGGCGAAGCGCGTCTGCGCGACCTGCTCGAAGACGAGGCCCTCGACGTCGTCGCGACGATCGACACGCCGAGCGTGGCTCCGCTGATCGCACGGAGTCGCTTTCGCGGGCGCACCGTTGCGGAAGTGCACTCCAACAATTTCGCGAACATGGGTTACCTCGGAGAGGTCGCGTCGAGCGGGGCCGACCTGCTGTTGTTCCCGTCCGCCTACGAGGCTGAGCTCGTTCGTCGTGAGTATCCGGCCGTTGCGGCGGCCGCGCTTCCGAGCGTCGTCGTGCCGAATCCGGTGGATACGAAGCTGTTCCGATTCACGCTGCCGGATCGGCCGGCCCTCGCGCCGATGATCGGGTGGGTCGGACGATTGGAAGACCAGAAGAACTGGCGTCACTTCCTCGAGGTGGCGGGCGCTGTCGCCCGGCGTCGTCCGCAGACCGAATTCGTCGTTGTGGGTGGTCTGGCGGCGCCGGAGGTGGTGAAGAGGGAGTTCCGCGAGCGCGTCGCCTCGCTCGACCTGATGGGGCGGCTCCGTTGGATCCCCTCTCTTGCCTACGGCCGGATGCCGGCCCTCTACTCGGCTCTGGCCGCGAGCGGCGGCGCTCTCGTGCCGACGTCGAGCTTCGAGCCCTTCGGCATGACCGTCCTCGAGGCGCAGGCGTGTCGCTGCCCGGTCGTCGCTTCGCGTACGGGTGGTCTGGCGGAACTCGTCGTCGAGGGGGCCACGGGCCTCGGCTTCGAGGTCGATGATACGGATGGCGCGTCGCGCCAAGTGCTGCGGGTGTTGGACGATGCGGGGCTCCGGGCCGCCGTGATCAACGGCGCGAGCGACGCGATCAATGCGCGTTTCGCGGCCGAGCCGGTTGCACGGGCGTACGTCGAGGCCGTGTCAGCCGGCAGTGGTGCCCAGGAGGGCGAGGACGCGTGAGGTCTCGCCGCGCGGGACCCGCGTAGCCTCCGTCGCTCCCTCGCCGACGACGATCTCGGCCTGGCCGAGGAGGTCCTGTCGGGCCTCGTACGAGGCTTCCGGCTCGTCCACGTAGACGACACGTGCACGTCTGAAGTAGGCGAGGTCGAACGTGCGGGACGCGCTCGGGAGAACGATCGCGCCGGGAAGCTCATCGAACGCTTCGAGCGGGAGTGTGCTCACGAGCCGACTGCCTGTGGACTGAATCCCGCGCTCCTCCTCGTTCGTCCCGGGAAGGCGTACGTCGAGGACCGGATGACCTTGCGCGCCGAGCCCTTCGGCGATCGCGGCGGCCTCGGGGTCCACCCCGTCGGTCCCGGAAAGAAGAACGACCGGTGTCCGGCCGTCGTACGGCTCGAGATGCCGTGCGAGCTCTTCGCGGTGGGCGAGGACGCGCGTGCGGGTTCCGAGGCCGGGTGGGCGCCACGCCGCGCCCCACTTCTCTTCAAACTTGGCCCGGTTCTCCTCCCAGAGCGCGTTCTTGCGTGAGAGCTTGTCGAAGCTGGCTTGGCCGGCGTGGTGGACAAAGACCTCTTCCGCGCACGCGAGCCGGAACCCGGCCCGTCGCACGCGGTGCGCGTAGTCGTCATCTTCGAACATGCCGATTCCGAAGCGTTCGTCGAGAGCTCCGACCTGCTCGACGACGGCTCGCGGGGCCGCCACGCAGTACATCGCCAACATCCCGATCGGATAGACGCGGCCCGTATGCTCGCGCGCCCACTGTGCGGCGAACGTGTCCACCTGATCGGCCCTCACGGTCACGCCATCGACGCGCGCCTCATTCCACACTCCGTCGGTGACGGGCCCGATGAGACCGATCGTGGGGTCGTCTTCGAGGACGCGGATCAGGCCGGACAGCCAGCCTCGCGGCACGGCGGTGTCGTTGTTCAGGAGCACGACCCAGCGGCCGGACGAGATCTCGATCGCCTGGTTGTTGGCGGCCGCGAAACCGCGGTTGTCGTCGTTCAGCTCGATGCGTACGCGAGAGTCACGCTCGGCGAGTGCGCAGAGGTAGGCAGGGGTCTCGTCGCTCGACGCGTTGTCGACCACGATGACTTCGACGTTCGGCCAGGAACGGTCGGCGAGAACCGAATCGAGACACGCACGCGTGAGGGGTAGATTGTTCCACGTCACGATGCAGATGCTCACCGGCGCGAAAGTGGCTTCGAGAGCGGCCTCGAGAACTGCAGCGCGATTCGCCCAGGTGTTCTCTTCGGCGAACGCCGCGCGTTTCTGGCGCTGCTGCGGCCCGTCGGCGGCGAGCTGCGCTTCGATCGCATCGGTGAACTGCTCGGGCGTGTCGACGAGGGCGACGCGCTCAGCGTGCGCTTCGAGTTCGAGGAGTCGGCTCGCGACGACCGGTTTCCTCGCAGCTTGGTACTCGTACAGCTTCACCGGGTCGGTGGCTTCGATGAGCGGAGTCAGCTGGAACGGGATGCAGGCCACGTCGAACGCGGAGAGGAGGGGCGGAAGGTCGACGTACGGCTGCTCGCCGAGGAAGTGCACGTTAGCGGCCCGCTGGAGATCCTCGTGCGGGCCCGCGCCCCAGGTCGAGCCCACCAACACGAAATTCCATTCGGGGTGGGCCCCGATGGCGTGCCGCAGGAGATCGAAGTCGAACCACTCGGAGATCGCGCCGATGTACCCGACGATGGGCTTCGGAATTCCGTCGAGGGCAGCAGGCTTCGGGAGACTTTGCGCGGCGCGGGCAAAGTGGTCGTAGTCGCACGCGTTCGGGATCGACACGACACGACGTGCCTTGGACTCGGCTCGTGCCCGCAAGCGGCGGGAGGTGGTGACGACCAGAGCGCCCTTGCGCATCAGCCAATCCTCGCCGGCGAGCATCTGGTCGTCGTTCGTCGAGAATGCGGCGTGGTCGTCCATGCAGTCGTAGACGATGGTCCAGCCGAGCTCGTCCTGTGCGCGGCGCGCGAGGGGTGCCCAGAAGGGGAGCTGCACGATCGCGATCACGGAAGCGAGCCCCGCGTCCCGTTGGAGCGCCCGGAGCTGTAGCATCAGTTCGTCGAGATCGGGGTCGCGCAGGCTGTCGCGGAACGGGTCTCGGGGTGCCTCACCGCGGAGTCCGACGTCGAAGACGTTCGCTGCGAGCTCGCCCCGAACGTGTCCGCCGATTCCGTCCTTGATCGAGTCGGGATCGACCCAGAAGACCCGGTGGCCCTGTCGGCCGAGCTCGCGCATGAGCTGCTGCGGACGTTGGAACCGGAAGGACCACGCGATGATCGGGAAGCAGACGACATCGAAGGTCTTGGGTGCCGCCGGCAGTGGTGTTGCGGCTGTGGGCGCCTCGGCTCGCACGGGCAGAGGCGGCCGACCGATCATCCGGCGCCAGACGTCGCGCAGGCCTCGTGGGAGAAGTGGGCCGATCGCGTCCTCGGCCGTCTTGTACAGACGGCGGATGCCAGCGGGGGCTGGGGGCGTCGTTTGCGCCTCGGACGGCTCCGGCTTCATCTCGCTCGTGTCGTGCTGCAGGACAAGGGAGACTTACCCAGCCACCGCCCGATTTGAAAGCGAACACCGCGGTGGATAGGAGTCGCGGGGAATGGAGATGGGAAACGCACCACGCGTGAGTGTCCTTCTGCCGATCGGGGCGGAGTTCGGGCGCTCTTCCTCGGCTGCGGCGAGCGTCCTGGGGCAGACGGGTGTCGACCTCGAATTGCTGGTCCTCCATGACGGATCCGCGCCGGACGAAGCGGCCAGCCTGGCGGCGCAGGCCCCGGACCGGGTCCGCGTGCTCGCCCATCCGCCTCAGGGTGTCGCGCGGGCGCTAGCGCTCGGGGCTGCCGTGGGGCGGGGAGAGTGGCTGGTCGGCCTCGGCTGCCATGAGGTCTGGTTGCCGGAGACGATGGCCGGGCAGCTCGCGATCGCCTCGGCCGACCCGGCGCTCGTCGGTGTCCTGAGTCTGGCGGCGGGGGGCGCTGTGTCCGGTCGGCCCGCCGATCTACCGGGGGTGCTCTTCGCCGACGTCGTGCCGCCGGGCGGCGGGGCCCTTCTTCGGACAACGGCCGTTCGGGCGGCGGGTGGATTCGATCCGAGCCTGCGCTTCAGTCACCACCTCGATCTGTGGCTGCGTCTTCTCGAGACGGGCGCACTCGTCGTTTCGCCGACGTCCGTGGTGAACGAGCCTTCGCGCGCACGCGAACCGGGCGAACCGGAGGCGGAGGCGAGTCGGTGGGAGCGCGCACACGTACTGGACAGGGCGCTCGCGACTCTGCATCCGGAGGACTTCACCGGATCGTCTACGGGTGGAGGAGAAAGGGAACTAGAAGTTGCGCGCGCCGTCGTTCGCACAGGACTCCTGGAACTGCGAGCGCACGCGGTCGAACTCGTTTTCGCGGCGTGCGCTGCCGGCGCCGCAATCGACGTCTCCGCGGACCCGGACCTGAGTGTGCTGCTGCCCGAGGCGCCGGCACTCGCGCACGTGGTATCTTCGCCCGTCGGCCGGGTCCAGGCGCGGGACGAACCCTGGTTGCGCGTCGCGCTCGAGGTGCAGTCCCTGGATCGCGGCGGACTCGAGAACGTCGTTGCGGAGTTGGCCCTGGGCTTCGGCGCTGTCGGCATAGACCCGGTCGTCGTTTGCACTGAACGGGGTGGCGCGCGCGCGGCCGAGTTGCGCGCCGTGGGGATCGACGTCGTCGTTTTGCGGGCGGGCGACCGCGTACGTGAACTCGGGGACGTGTTGGATTCTCGGCGGGTCGATCTCCTGAATCCACATTTCTCGATGATCGGAGTACGACCGGCCGTGGCGCGTGGCATCCCGGTCGTTCCCACGTTGCACAACGCTTACGGGTGGGTGGGCGCGAGTGTCGTCGATGAGTTCCGTGCCCTGGACCCGCTCGTAAACGGATACACGGCGGTGTCACAGTTTGTAGCGGACTTCACCGCCGCGCGGTTCGGGATCGATCAGCGGCGGCTCTGCGTGATCCCGAATGCCTATCGTGCGGGGGGCGCCGGACGGGCGATGGATCGCGGGACGGCCCGCCGCGAGTTGGATCTTCCCGAGGATGCCGCTCTGGTGCTCCAGGTGGGACGCATCGACCCCATCAAGTGCCAACTCGCGCTCGTCGATGCGGTCTGCCGGCTTGGGCCGCAGCGGCCCGGTCTCCGCGCTTGGATCGCGGGCGGTATCGGAGATCCGTCCTACGCGGCGCGGGTCGAAGAGCGTATCGCGCGTAGCGGTGCGGCCGGTGCGGTCACGCTCCTCGGCGAGCGCGACGACGTGGGTCGCCTTCTGGCCGCGGCGGATGTGCTTGCCATGCCGTCGGTACTCGAAGGCTTGAGCCTGTCCGTCATCGAAGCGCTGGCCGCTGGTGTTCCCGCAGTTCTCACGCGGACGGGCGACGCGGCCCGGCTTCTCGGCGACGGCGCGCCGGACGGCCTCCCGGGCGCGCTCATCGACGGACCGGTCGTCGATCCGGTGCAGATCGAAGGTGAAGAGTTGTTTCGTGTTGCGGCCGCGGATCATCCTGCGCACGCGGCGGCACTCGCGCAGGCACTCGGCGATGTCCTCGATGATCTCCCCGCGATGCAGCAACGCGCCCGGCGCCGGGGGGCCGAGTTGTCGGAGGCGTTCGCGCCGGCCGACATCCTCTCGCGCTATGCCGCGGCTTTCGGACGGACTGTCGCGACGCACGGTCGCGCCGCAGCCGCGCGGGCTTCGGTGCGAACGGATCTCCGCGGGGCACGAGAGACGAAGGCGACCGCGTCCCGCGCGCATCTTCGGTCTGCGGTCGCCGACAGCAGCGAGGGCCTCGGAGCGACGTTGCACCTTGCCCGCGAACGCGAGCAGGCACTTCGCCAGGCGGGGAGCCTCACGTACGAGTTGGGCGCACTACGCGGGGAGATCGACGCCACTGCGGGCAGCGTCGATCAGTTGCTGAACAAGCTGCGGCTTACGCACCGCCTGCGCGGCGCGGTGGCCTCGGTGCGGCGGCGACTGCTCGGCGGCTGAGCCCTGATCGGGAAGCGTCGCCCCTGGGTCATTCGGCGCTGAACGTGTCGCACTCGCCGACGTTGCCGGTCTCGAGGCCGGTGCGGAACCACTTCACGCGTTGGGCGGAACTCCCGTGCGTGAATGAGTCCGGCACGACGCTCCCGCCTGCTTGCTGCTGCAGCCGGTCGTCGCCGATCGCGGCGGCGGCGCGCAGGCCTTCCTCGACGTCGCCCTGTTCGAGGAGTCGGCGCACGTTGTCGGCGTTGTAGGCCCACACGCCGGCCAGGCAGTCGGCTTGCAGCTCCAGCAGGACCGACAGTCGGTTGGATTCGACCTCGCTCGATCTCTGGCGCCTCCGCTGAATTTGTCCGCTCACACCCATCAGGTTCTGCACGTGATGACCGACCTCGTGGGCGATCACATAGGCCTGGGCGAAGTCGCCCGGAGCACCGAGTCGGGCCTGCAACTCGTCGTAGAACGAGAGGTCGATGTAGACCTTCTGGTCCACGGGACAGTAGAACGGGCCGGTCGCGGAGCCAGCGAGCCCGCAGGCGGAGTTCACGCTACCGGAGAAGAGGACCAGGGTCGGCTCCTCGTAGGTCCGCCCCGCCTGCTCGAAGGCGGCCTGCCACGTGACCTCGGTGTCCGCGAGCACGACCGAGACGAATTCCCTCTGGTCATCTGGTGGGGCGCCGGCGCTCCCGGGAGGAGACGTTGGCGAGTCTGGGAAGTCCAGGCCGGAATCCGTAGCAATTCCAGCCTGTTGCACGCTCTGGAGGAGCGTCTCCGGGTCCACTCCGAGCACCCAGCCGACCGCCAGGACGAGAAGAATCGCGCCGAGACCGATGCCGCCGCGGCGGCCCCGAGCCCGTGGGGCGCCTCGTTGATCCTCGATGTTGATGCTCCGTCGTTTTCCCCGCCAGCGCATGGCCCGAGAGACTGTACAGGATGGTCTACCGGGGAGCGATTTTTTCTCTTGGGTTCCACACCCACTTGGTGGATGATCAACCGGATGTCGATTACGGGGCCCTTTGTTTCTTCTGTGTTCGTCGTGCTCTTGGCCGCTTTGCCGGCCGCTGCGCACCCCGGGCTGCACGAGCAGGAGCAGCAGGTGGACGCGGCGCTCGCAGAGAGCCCGAAGGATCCCGATAGGCACGTTTCTCGTGGGCGAATTCACGGCGAGAAGCGGGAATACGATGCGGCCCTCGCCTCGTATTCCCGGGCGCAGAAGCTGGGCGCGGAGCCGGACCGAATCGCCCTGCTCGAAGGAGCCGCCTATCTCGACGCCGGCTGGCCCGAGATGGCGAAGGAACGTTTCGACGTCATCCTCGCAGGCGAGCCGGAGAACCCCGAGGCTCACCTCGGGCGCGCTCGCGCATGGATGCAGCTCGAGCATCCCGAAGAGGCCGCGCAGGACTACGAGATTGTCGTCGCGACCATCTCGACGCTGCAGCCCGGCGACGTTCTCGAGTATCGAGAGGCGCTCATGGCTGCGGAGCGCGGGGACGATGCCGTCGCCGCCCTCGACGTCGGGATCGCTCGCCTCGGGCAGGTCCCGTCGCTTCAACTCGCGGCCATCGACGTTCAGGTCGAGGCCGCGGAGTACGAAGATGCGCTCCGCCGCCTCGATCTTCTTCTCGCGACGAGCCCGGGCCACCCGGTCTGGACGGCGCGTCGGGGTGAGATCTTCGAACGCGCCGGAAGAACCGAAGAGGCGCGCCTCGCGTACGCCGACGCACTCCAGAACATTCAGGTCCGCACTACCGGCCGCCGCGCCCGTCGTCTCGATGAACTCGAAGGTCAGGTACGGGCCGCAATCGCACGCAACACCGACAAGCAGGAGACCAACCCATGAGTAGCTCCCGACTTCCCATTCTCCGTTCTGCGCTTGCCGGCCTCGTGTTGCTCGTGGCGGTGACTGCAGCCGACGCGGCCCTGACCCGTGGACCGTACCTGCAGCAGGCAACCTCCTCGGGGATCATCCTTCGGTGGCGCACCGACGTCGCGGAGAATAGCCGCGTGGGGTACGGCACCACCATCGGCGCTCCCGATTTCACGCAGGACAATGCGACTGTCACGACCGAGCATCAGGTCACCCTCACGGGGCTCGATGCTTCCACGACGTATTACTACGAGATCGGGTCGACGACGACGCTTCTCGCCGGTGGCGATGCGACACACTACTTCAAGACGCCTCCGCCGACCGGCACCGCCGTGCCGACTCGCATCTGGGCGATCGGTGATTCCGGCTATCCCGAGCCCGCCATCATCGCCCCGGGCTGGGAGCGAGACGGCGATGCCGTGCGCGACGCGTACACCGCCTTCAACGGCGGTTCCGCGACGGCCGACATCTGGCTGCTCCTCGGCGACAACGCCTACACCTTAGCGACGGACGTCGATTACCAGACGTCGCTGTTCGAGCAGTATCCGGAGTTCTTGAAGACCGTCGCTCCGTGGACCTGCCTTGGCAACCACGAAGGGTTCTCGTCCAACGGACTCACGCAGACTGGCCCCTACTTCGACAACTTCACGCTCCCGACCGGTGGTGAGGCCGGCGGAATCGCCTCCGGCACGGAGGCCTACTACGCCTTCGATTACGGCAGCATCCACTTCGTCGTGCTCGACGCCGAGGACTCGATCCTCAACCGGTCGAGGACCAACGCGATGAAGGCCTGGCTCGAGGCGGATCTCGCCTCGACGAATGCGGACTGGTTGATCGCGTTCTGGCACCAGCCGCCCTACACGAAGGCGCTCTTCCACGACTCGGATGTGGAGCTCAACGAGGTCAACATTCGTGAAGAGGCTCTGCCCATCCTCGACGACTACGGCGTCGACTTGGTTCTCACCGGTCACAGTCACAACTACGAGCGCAGCTACCAAATCGACGGACACTATGGCCTTTCAACTACGTTCGGTCCCGAGCATGTGGTCGACGGCGGTACGGGTGACCCTCTCGTCGACCACGCCTACGAGAAGACCAATCGTGGGCAGGTGCCACACCAGGGTGCCGTCTACGTAGTCGCAGGCAGCGCGAGCGAGAAGCGCCCCAACGATGCCGTGGTGGACTACCCCCACCCGGTCATGGCGGTCGCGATGTCGGAGCTCGGCTCTCTGATCGTCGATGTGGATGGCCAGACGGCGGTCACGACGTTCCTCGATAGCACCGGAACCGTCCTGGACACCTTCACGATCAACAAGGGCACGTCGTGCCCGGAGACGCCGACCGCCGGCTGCACCAACGTCATCGAGGCGAAGCTGCTCATGAGGCAGGGCACGACCGATGCGAAAGACAAGCTGGTTTGGCGCGCAAGGGACGCGAACATCGATCCGGGCGACTTCGGTGATCCGACGAGCCCGTCGGACGCGCAGATCGACGTCTGCATGTACGACGCGAACGGCTACCTTCTCGGTGGCGGTCTCACCCCGGGCGACGCGAACTGGAAGGCGCTCGGCCATGTCGGATTCCGGTACAAGGACAAGGCTTCGCTTCCGTTCGGTGTGGGCAGAGCGAAGTTCAAAGTCACCGGGATTCCGACTGGGCTGATCCTCGCCACGGGCAAGGGCCGCCAGCTTCGGCTTCCGACGTTGCCGCTCACGCCGCCGGTCGTGGCGCAGGCGAAGAACGACGTGACGGGCAGCTGTTGGGAGACCACGTTCACCGCAGGCGACATCGTCAAGAACGACAGCGTGCGCTTCCTCGCAAAGTAGGTCTTCCTCGGGTCGGTGGCCGGGTGAGGAGTGGCCTCACTCCCCCTGCCACCGATGCCGGTTTGATTGGGTTTCGCCGTCGTCCCAGGGTACGACCGGAAGATGCCGATCCCGACCGAGATCGTTCCGAGCATCGAGCCGAGCGAGAAGTCTCCCGCGCGGATCACGAACGAGTTCAAGGCGCTCCTCGCCGGGGGCGCGACCGTACTCCCGTCTGGGGAAGCGAAGAAGCGGCCGTCCCGCCTTCTTCGCGGTGGCTACCTGCCCAAGTTCAAGCTCCAACTCTTCGATACGACCTTCTACCTCACGAGCCTACGGCAGAACCCGGACCTCCGGTTCTTCGTTGCGTACGTCGTGCAGCGAGACGCGTCCGCGGCCGCGACGAAGATCTACCCGCGGATCTTCTACAAGGACGTCTCCTTGATCTGGCGCTCGCCGTCTCATCTCGCCGGTCCGGTTGATGACTACTGGGTGGGGAAGGGCGATGTCGATGTCGTCCACCGGGGCGGTTACGAGTTCACGGCGTCCAGAGAAGAGACGACGGATCTGCCGCTGGAGATGCAGGCGGCACTCGATGGTCTCAGTCGTCGGGTGCGCAACCCACGGTACGATGAGAAGGCCGTGCGTCTGGTCCTGCGCCGCTCGGAGCGCGACCGGGTGCGGCCGTATCCCGACTTCACCGGGCCTCGCCGTCGCGCCGGAGCCGACCCTCGGAACCTCGTGAATCGTGGCCGCTCGGTGGCGCGCTTCGGTCGCCGCAGCGATCCGATGTCGCTCGCGTTCGTTTCGGGCTTCGAGCCGGACTTCGCACGGGGCGTCCTCGAAGCGACGTCGTCACGGAGTGTGATGTACGGAGGCGAACTGCAGAGAGTTCGGATCTTGTCGAAGAACCTGCGCGCTCAGTACATGTTCTTCGCTGGCCCGAGCCACGCGTGGGTCATCCCGCCTCAGGCGCTCACGACGGAGTTGTCGAGCTTCGGTCTTCGCACGATCGATGTCGTGGCAGCCGAGGACCTGTGCGTGCCGGGATTCGAGTATCACTTCATGGATCACAGCCAGGACCCGCCGGTGTTCGTGTCGCAGATCCCGAAGGGGTTCGTCGGACCGCAGAGCGTTCAGGATCCTGCGCGCGCGGATGCGTCGGCATGGCTCGAGCAGCTGCCGGTGATCCGCGAGTTCAGGCGGAAGGTTCTGGGGCAGTCGGCATCCCGGAAGAAAACCAGATCGGTGAAGTCCAGGCGCGTTCCTGGATGACCTTGTCGACCGCCGCGAGGCTGCAGCCGCTGGGCCGCTCGTTCTCCGGCAGGGAGAGGCACTGCCGCCACGACCAGCGGCACGAAGGGTTCTCGACGATTCGCGCGTAGTAGACCGCGGGGCGATCCGGGTCGAAGTCGGGATCGCGCCATTGCCCGCACAGGTTGTGGTAGCCCGGGCCGCTCACCTCGCACGTGCCGAGGTCGACGCCGGCTCCGTTGGGATGCGTTCCGGCCACGTCGTGGACAGATTGGTAAAAGAGCCCGTCGTCGCCCACCCATCCCTTGATGATCTGCATGCGCTGCAGAAGTCCGCCGGGGAAGTTCTCGTCACCGGGGTCGCGCGCCGCACTCACGAGAAACGAGGGCGTGTCGGCGCCGTCCGGTCGCGGGGCGAGCTCGCCCCCCATCGGTACGCCGTGCGCGTAACCGGCCTCCACGAAGTCGGGTCGATCGCACAGGTCGTTCGGGAGACCCCAGCCGGCAAAGAATCGCGGTTGGATGCGTGGTCCGCTCGTTGCGAACGTCTCGCGGCGGCGCATGGCGTCGAAGAGAGCGTCGCGGGAGTTCTCTTCCGACCAGACACCGGCGAGGCCACCGGGGTTTCGCAGGATCTCGTTTTGCATCGGTGACTTCTCGGTCGAGAAGGCGAGGCGTTGCTCGGGCGTCGCCACCTGGTCGCCTCGGCTGCCTTGGTAGTCTCCTTCCTGCACGGCACCCGGATTTGCGTTGTGGGTGTCGGTACTGCCGATGAACCCGATCTGGAACGGGTTGACGCCTAGTCGGGTGCCTTCGCGCAGCCCTTCGATCACCGCGTAGCGGACGAAGTCGACCCGGGATTGGCACCCCTTTCCACGCATCGCTCCCTTTCCGATCTCCCCTTCGCAGTCGTCGGGGTTCGTGAGCGTGCGGATCTTCTCGAAGTCGCACAGTTCGTCGGGCCCCCCCGCAACGCCCCAGAGGCCGTTCCTGCACTCGGACTCACCCTTCATCTGCATCATCTCGGCGATGGGTTCGATGCCGGCGCGGAGTCGCGCGGCTTCCTGCTGCGCGGCGATGGGTCGGTCCCGGTACCAGAGATCGAATGCGCGGCCGTTCGACAGGTTCATGTTGTGCGGAATCGCGAGCGCGTCGCATCCCGTATCGGTGTCGAGACAGAGCGCGCGAAGTTCTCTCCAGAGCCCCTCGGCGAGCGGCTCATCGATCCATGAGATCGGAAGCTCGGGAACGATCTCGTTGCGGAAGATGACGTTCCGATGGACCTTCGACTGCCCAGGCGACGCGCTGTATTCCCAGGCGGGGAAGGTGGTGAAGCGACAGTCGCTCGACCGGTCGTACCATTCTTCCGCCGCTTCCTGCGTTTCCTGCCACACGGCCGCCGTGACGGGTCGGCATCGCTCGAAGTCGTCTCCACAGATCGAGGTGGCGCGGCCGGAGAGCGAAACGAGGCCGGTGATCCTCGCCCCGACGCCCTTGGCGCCGATGAGCCAGGCGAGCCATCCGGTCGTTTCACCGCGGTAGATTCGGCAGTCCTTCGTGTCGTACGCGGCCGAGCCCGGTGTCGTGCACAGGGTGACCTCGGCGAGAAACTCCGCATGGTCGGTCACGGCCGCGAAGTCCAACGGGCGGCCGATTCGTACCGGACGAGTTCCCTCTCCATTCGCCTTGAGTGGGGGGAGCGAGATGGTCTCTCCGCTCGCGAACCGATAGGCGTCGCTCGGCGAGAGAATGACGTCTCGGGTCCGTGCGTCCATCGAAAGCCCCGTATGGACGTGAAGGTCTCCGAAGAACGCCCTCCGGTTCGGGTCGCGATCGGCGCAGGCTTCGCGCGAAAGAAGGTTGGCGGCGAGGGCCGGCCCGCCGGGGGGCCTCCACTTCGATTGCTCGATCTCGTTCAGGTTGCAGGCGCTGAGGAGGAGCAGCAGGACGCCGATGTGCCGCAGGGACATTCCCTCGTATCGCATGGGATGCCCCGTTTGGGCTAGTCTCGGCCCCATGGTGGATCGGGAGGCAACACGCGCGGCGGTCGCACGAATTCGTGATCGCGAGATGGAGGGCGATACCCCGCTGCAGGCGCTCGTGAGTCAGGGCGTCACGGGTGAGCCGACCGCGCTCCGTTCGATCGAACGGTTTCCGTACTACACTAGCTTCCCGTTCTCTTGGTATCGCGCGTGTCCGTCGGCCCAGCTGCCCGTCGGCGCGGTGAGGCCCGTTCGGTACCTCGGCCGTGATCTCGTCGTGTGGCGGGGCGAGGACGGGGCGGCGCACGTGATGGATGCCTATTGCCCTCACCTGGGTGCGCACCTCGGGTACGGCGGTCGTGTCGCCGGGTGCGAGATCGTATGCCCGTTTCACTGGTGGCAGTTCGACGGGGACGGCACGAATACCCTCATCCCGTACCTGGGCACGCGGAACTCTGCGGCGCGGATCCCCTCGTACCCGACGGTGGACCGAAACGGCTTCGTGTTCTTCTGGTATCACCCGCTTGGCGAAGCGCCGTTGTGGGAGATCCCGGAGTTGGCCGAGTTCGGCGACGCCGGCTGGACGGAATACCATCCGGCTCTCTGGAAGGTCCGCGCGCCCTGGCAGGAACTCGCGGAGAACGGGCCGGACTTCGTTCACCTCCGCACCGTGCACGGGGCCGGAGAGGTGCCCGAGCTCGAGTCCTACGACTGTGACGGGTTCCTGGCACGCATGCGTGCGAGTGTGCGCTTCGTCACGCCGCGCGGGCCACAGGAGGGGCGCATCGATACCGACTCCTGGGGGCCCGGGTTCAGCATCGCGCGCTTCAGCGGTATCCAGGACGCGCTCTTCGTCGCGGTGAGCACGCCAATCGATTTCGAGCACACCGAGGTGTCGTTCAACTACATGGTGAAGAAGTTCGGTGACACCCCGGATGCACTCGAGAAAACGCAGCGCCTCGCCGAAGCGATGATTGCCGAGTTGAAGAAGCAAGAGGCGGAAGACATCGTCATCTTCGATCACAAGATCCACGTGCCGGCCCCGAAGCTATCGGCTGTCGACGCGCCGATCGTTCAGTTCCGGAAATGGGCCGAGCAGTTCTACGTCGACGGAGACTCCCGCGCCGCGAACCGGTGACGCCGGCGAACCGACGCTCAGCGGGGACGTTGGCCGGATTTCGGCGCAGGCGCCTAGCGCTAGACGTTCGGGATGATCTCTTGGCCGAATCGAACGATCGTGTCGGCGCTGGCGCCGCCCGAGAGGATGAGGTGTTCGACGCCCCATTCGCGCTCGCGGCGTTTTAGTTCGGAGACGCATTCGTCCGGTGTTCCGATCAGTGCGAGGGGCATGCGCCGAGCCTGGTCGCCGGTGAGGCCGAACCCGGCGGCGAGCTCGTCGGCCATCTGGATGCCGGCTTCTTCGTTCTCGGCGAGGAATGGAACGAACACGGTCGTCGAGATGGTGAGTGTGCGGCCGTGTTTGTGTGCTTCTTCTCGAACGAAGTCCACCTTCGCACGGAAACCGTCTTCGGTGAGTTTCGCCATCTCACTCGGGAGCGCCGTGCCGGCCTTGCCGATGTCGATGATGATGTTCACGACGTCGGCTTCGCGGGCGGCGATCCGCAGGAGGCCTTTGCCGCTCCCACCCATTACGACGGGAGGATGCGGCTTTGTGACGGGCTTCGACGTGATGAAGGCGTCCTTCAGCTGGTAGAACTCGCCGTCGAACGTCGTGCGATTCTCGGTCCAGAGCGACTTCATGATCCGCGTGGATTCGTCGAGCATTCGCAGTCGGGGCTTGATGTCGGGGAAGTCGATGCCCGTCATCGCGAACTCGTTCTTGGTCCAGCCGGCGCCTATACCGAGCACGGCTCGTCCGCCGGAGATCTGATCGATCGTGCCGATGGCCTGCGCGGTCAGTGCGGGGTGACGAAACAGATTGCACAGCACATGCCCGCCGAGCCGGACCCGTTTCGTCGAGGCGGCCATGCCGCCGAGCATCGCGAGGGCCTCCTGCATGATGGTCTCGTCGAGTTGGCCGCTGCCCGGGGGTTCGTTCGCGAAGTGGTCGGGGACGTAGACGGACGAGAACCCCTGCTCTTCCGCTGTCTGGGCAAGTTTGATCAGTTGGGGCGCGGGCTGGCCTGCGAGTTGTACGGCGAGATCCATGACCCGCGTTAACATGCGGGGTGGGGCGGGCACTATAGGATCTCGTATGACGGCGCGGAGTGCCGTTGGAAGGCGTGTGACGATTCGCCGGACCATCGACACGCCAGCCGGACTACTTTAGTATAAAGTACGAAAATCGTCGGACGTACGTCCGATTCTGGAAGGCTGAGACTACTGTACTTGCTGTGATCTCACGCTCGTTTTACGACTGGAGCTACGATGGTGATACCTGAGGAGACAACGGGTCCTGCGGTTCGATCCGACGACGGCCGGGGGGCATCGGTCGGGGTCGGGGCTTTCGTCGACCAGCCCCGCGTCATCCACGACGGCCGCCACGCGCGCGCCGAGCGAACGCAGAAGGCCGTCACGCAGGGAATGCTCGACTGTCTCGAGGCGGGCGACGTCCACCCGACCGCGCGACACGTCGCCGAGCGTGCCGGTGTTTCGGTGCGAGCCGTCTTCCGTCACTTCGATCATCTCGAGACGCTCTTCGCGGCGGTTTGTGAGCTTCAGTACGATCGCGTTCTTCGCTCGCTGCGTAGGGTGAAGGCCGCTGGGGCAGTTGCGGATCGCGTGGTTGCCTTCGTCGTACAGCAGGCTCGCCTGAACGAGCGCATCTCGCCGGTGCGCCGCGGTGCCCAGCGATACGAGCCGGTTTCGACCGCGATCTCGCGTTGCAATGAGCGTCTCCGTCAGCGGGACCGCGATGAGATCGCGCGCGTGTTCGAAGCAGAACTGGCGGAGCTTCCGCAGGCCGAGCGTCGCGAGGCGATTTGTGCACTGGCCGCCACTTCGAGTTGGAGCCACTGGGAAGAGCTGCGTCGACACGAGCACCTGGCTGCGCCGCGTGCCCGCAAAGTGCTCGAGCGCGAGCTTCGCGCCGTCCTCACCGTCGCCTGATCTCGGTGGGGTCTCCGCGCGGGGTGTTCTTCCCTCCACGGCTAGGCCTGCGTAGCGCCGCTGGAAAATCGTCCGGAAGATCGGACTGTGTCGTCCGCAATTCTGGACGATCTTCGAGGGAAAAGGACTTCCGCGCTTGGTGCCGTTCTCATGTGCCAGCGGTTCGAGCCTTGCATTGTCTTTGCTCCGTGAGTCCGCCCCTTCGCGCTCCGTTGGCGTGAACACAATGAGGCTGATCGCCTCTTTACTCTGGAACTCGAGCGCCTTTCGGCCACCAGGGCCCGCACCGTGGTTAAAAGGCTCGTAACGGCGGTTCTCGCGGCCGTGTCGTCCTGAGATCCTCCGCTACTTTCGACGTCCCTCGATGCCACTGACGGAGTCGCCCGGGCGCGAATGATCGCGAGTCTCCTTCGCCGCCCTACCTGGTCGGGAGCCTCGATGCCTCACCGGAAGTGGCGGACAACTTCGGGCTCAGGACACTAGGAGCGACGCGCGGCGTGGCCGGGTTCCTGTAGTCCCAGATCGCGAATCATCCGTGTGAGGCTCTGGCGGTGCATGCCGAGCATCTCCGCGGCGACCCGTTGGTTCCCGCCGGCCTTGTCGAGTGCGCCCCGAATGACGCGCCTCTTGAACATCCGGACCTGCTCGGCGAGGGGTATGCCGTCGAGGGACTCGTCGACGTCTCTGCGGCCGGGTGCCGCGCTCCCATCGAGCGGTCCCGATACGCGAAGCACTTCGTCGTCACTCAAGACCAGAGCACGCTGGATGACGTTCCGGAGTTCACGAATGTTGCCCGGCCACTGATGTCGCTGCAGGATTTCCAAGCTTTCGGAGGCGACACTCTTCACCTCGCGGCCGAGGCGCGGGGATTCCTCGCGAATGAAGTGCTCGACCAGGCGGGGGATGTCTTCGATTCGTTCGCGAAGCGATGGAAGCTGGAGCGGGAATACATTCAGTCGGTAGTAAAGATCTTCGCGGAACCGTCCTGCGCGAACGTCGGCGATCAGGTCGCGATTGGTCGCCGCGACGAGGCGGACGTCGACTTGCCGCACCTGGTTGCTCCCGAGGCGTTGCACTTCCCCCTCCTGAAGGGCGCGCAGAAGCTTGGCTTGTGCACCCTGTGGAAGAGTGTCGACGTCATCGAGAAAGAGCGTACCGCCGTCGGCGATCTCGAAGCGACCGGGTTTGGCGTTCGTTGCGCCGGTGAACGCGCCGCGCTCGAACCCGAAGAGCTCGCTTTCGACGAGGGAGTCGGGCAGTGCGGCACACGCGACCTTCACCAGCATTCGGCCCGCGCGTTTACTGTGCTCGTGGAGCATCCTGACGAGGAGCTCCTTGCCGGTGCCGGTCTCGCCCTGGACGAGCACGGCCGCGTCCGTCGGTGCGACGCGTTCGAGCTGCGCCAGGACGCTCTTCAACGCCGGGCTTCGTCCGATCATCTCCCCACCGGTGTCGGTGGCGAGATCGATCTCTTCGCGGAGGTAGACGTTCTCGGCACGGAGCTTCTTCTCGAGATCTTGGACCGCGCTCCATGCGCGAGCATTCTCGAGCGCGGCGACGGTCTGCGCGGCAAGTGTTTCGAGCAGAATCTCGTCGTCGCGCGTGTGAAGCCGGCCGTCCGTTCGAGTTCCGAGAAGGAGCGCACCGACGCGTGATTCGTTCGGCGGGAGCGGCACACTCAGAGCAATGCTGAGTTCCTCCGCGCGGGTGGCAGCTGACTTCGCCGGTGCGCGGCGTCCTGGTCGCGGTGTCTGGAAGTTCGTCGAGGTCCCGCGGCGGATGAGCGCATGCAGCGGGTCGGAGCTCGGAAGCACGATGGCCTCACTGCCGGGCAGGGGGCTGAGTTCCTTGAGTTCGCCGCCGGCCGGGCCGGTGACCAGGCGCGCGGATCGGGCGGCGACGCTGCGCGATGCGGCCTCGCGGAGGACGCGGGCGATGTCGGCCTCGCCGTGCGTGCGAACGAGTTGACGGCTCGCCTCGTGTACGGCGACCCGTGCCTCTGCGAGTCGCGGAAACAGCACCCTCTCGACGAGGTCCTCGATGTTCTGTCGAAGCGGGATGGCCGCGGTAATGGCGGCGACGAGAAGCAACGTGGTGGTGCCCGAGACTGCCCACGCGACTGCGCTTCCGGTCCAGCGTGACAACGTGGCAAGCAAGACGAGTTGAACCGCGATCGCGCCGGCGGCGATCACCGCGGCCGTGAGGCCGCGTCGCACCACCGAGTCGAGATCGAAGAGGTTGTGCGCGATCATCGAGTACACGAGTAGGGCGCCGAGCAGCCAAAGAGGGAGTAGGTAGACAAACAGCGGGAGATGGAACGGGAGCAAGCCGAGGACGCTTGCCGAGAAGAGAAGCCCGCCGGGGGCCGTGATCGCTAGGCTCACCAGCACGACGCGCGCTTGTTGCCGCGTGATCTGGTCGGGGCCCTTCCCAGCCGACCACACGAAGTTCCCGAAGATCATCAGCGCGGCGGTCTGGAACAAGATCATCTGCGAGAAGTCCAGCGTTCGGAGGAGCTGCGGGTTGCGCATCAACGCAACGGCGAAGACGACCCAGTACGCGGCATTCAGTGCGTACACGGCAGCCGCGGTGATCCCGGCATGCGCGCGCGCCGGGCCGATCCGGCTCGGGAACATCAGCCCGAAGAGCATGAGGCTGCCCGACGCGAGCGCTCCGCACGCGACGGTCCACGGCGTGAGCTCGTGCGCGACGAAGTAGTCGAACGTGGCGAAACCGAAGTTCGTCGAAAGCCCGAGGTTCAGTAGGAAGAAGATCTGTGTTGCGACCAGGTCCGGGCGTGCAAGCGCAGGGACGGCACCGACCAGAAGGCCGACGACGCCCCCGATGAGGAGTGGCAGGAACAGCGCCTGCCATTCTGCGGAGCTCAAGACCGCCGCGGGGAGCGTGACCTCGCGCTCCGCTCGCTTGGGGCTCTCGAGCCTGTAGCGGACCGGGGCGCCCACGGGGATCTCCTGGAGAAGCTTCTCGACCTGCGCGGCGCTGTCGACCTCGTGGCCGTTCACCGCGGTGACCCGCTCCTGGAACCGGGGAGCGGTCTTGCCCTGCTGCAGAGCCAGCGGCACGAAGAGCGACGGGCCCACTTCGCCGTTCGGCAGGATCCCGAAGCCCGGCCAGGGCTGGCCGATCCGCTCCATGCCTTGCGTCCAGCTGAAGAGCGCCATACCGAGGCCCGCCAGTGTGAGGACGAGGACCGCGGTTCGGACGACGCGAGGGCTGAGAACCGTCATGGTCGGCATCCTACCCTATTTGATGGGGTCGGTTCGGTGCGAATGTTCGGCGCCGAACGCCCTGGAACAAAATGTTGCGGGCCTGATCGGGCCGAGCTCCGGGCGGGTGGGGAGGGCATCGGGCTCGGAAACATTTCGCGCGCAACGAATCGCTTCCGAAACGGCTCGTTGCTGAGGAGTATAAAACCCTGAAAAATCAACGACTTCCGGGGGGCTAGTTGACTCAGCTCGGAGGGAGCTGCGGCGTGGGTCTGCCGGCGCGAAGGACTCGCCGCTTCGTTCGTTCCACAGGAAGTCAAGCTAAGGCTACGAACCCCTACGCCCCTCTATCTGCAGTGGTGGAGTGGGATCAACCTCAGGAAGCTATGGGTGCTGACTGGAGACCGCGACGACTTCGCCGGTCATGTAGGACGAGTAGTCACTGGCCAGGAACACGATCACGTTGGCCACTTCCCAGGTCTCCGCGGCGCGGCCGAAGGCCTCACGGGAGACCAACTCCTCGAGGAGGTCCTCCGGAGTCACCTTGGAGAGGAACTGGTGCATTGCGAGGCTGGGAGCCACCGCATTGACCCGCACCCCGGCCTCGGCCGCTTCGACGGCGGCACAGCGGGTGAGGGCCATGACTCCGGCTTTGGCCGCGGCGTAGTGGGCCTGGCCGGCCTGGGCCCGCCATCCGAGCACGGAGGCGTTGTTCACGATGACGCCGGCGCCCCGAGGCTGCATGTAACGCAGTGCGGCACGAGTCATCCGGAAGGTCCCGTTCAACGTGACGTCCAGAATCAGGTTCCACTGGTCGTCTGTCATGTCGACGAGGTTGGTGGTGCCGCCCATCCCTGCGTTGTTCACCAGGACGTCGATCCGACCGAGGTCGCTCGCGGCCGCGTCGATCAATCCCTGGACGTCGGCCTCCTTTGTCACGTTGCAGATTTTCTGATGGACGGTTCGGCCGCCTGCGACTTCCTCGAGCGCTTGGGCGGCGGAAGCCAGCCGACGGTCATGGATGTCGCTGATCATCACCGCTTCGGCGCCTTCTTCGAGTGCACGCTTGGCCGTCGAGAAACCGATCCCGGTGCCCGCGGCTGCAGTCACGAGGACGGTCTTGCCCGCGAGAAGGTTGCGACCCTCCGGATAGGGTGGGGGCGGGGCGGGCATGGCATCTCCTCTACTTTGTTGGTGTTGCGCGCGGCTCGCGCGGCAGGCCGAGGGCCCGCTCACCGATGATGTTGCGTTGGATCTGGTTCGTTCCCGCGTAAATCGTGTCGGAGCGGGCGAACAAGTACATGGCCTGCAATCGCTTTAGTTCGTACGGCGCGGCGGCGGCGATTTCCGCTTCGGGGCCGAGCACGTCCATCGCGAGCTTTCCGAGTTCCCGGTGCCACGTTGCCCAGTAGATCTTCGTGATCATCGCTCCGCGATTGAGTGTTGCGCTCTTCGCGTTGCCCAGTGTGCGGATGGCGTTGAAGCGCATGATCTTGAGACCCATCCATGCGTCGATCAGGCGCTGACGCATCACGGGGTCGTTCGCCTTGCCGTTGCGCTGGGCGATCTCGAAGATCTCTTCCAACTCGTTGGCGAACAGACTTTGCTGTCCGAGCGTCGAGGCACCCCGCTCGAACGCGAGCGTGCCCATCGCGACTTTCCATCCGTCACCGCGAGCGCCGACGATGTTGACCGCCGGAGTGCGCGCGCCATCGTAGAAGACCTCGCTGAACTCGGACGTGCCCGTGATCTGAACGATCGGTCGTACCTCGATGCCAGGCTGCTTCATGGGCACGAGAAGGTAGGAGAGCGACTTGTGGTTCGTCGCGGCGTCGGGCTCCGTCCGGCACAGGACGAAGCACCAATCGGCCCACTCGCCGCCGGAGGTCCAGACTTTCTGTCCGTGCAGCACCCACTCGTCGCCGACGAACTCGGCTTTCGTCTGGACGTTGGCGAGGTCAGAGCCCGCGTTAGGCTCGCTGTAGCCCTGGCACCAGAGCTCGTTGCCCGAGATGATTCCGGGGAGGAACTGCTTCTTCTGCTCGTCGGTTCCGAACGCGAGGATCGTTGGGCCGAGGAGGTTCTCGCTGACCTGACTCAGGCGGCCGGGACCGCCGGCTTTCGCGTACTCCTCGTGGAAGATGACCTGCTGGGTAAAGGGGAGATCTCGGCAGCCATATTCTCTGGGCCAGCCGACGCCGATCCAGCCAGCCTCGCCGAGTCGCTTTTCCCAGGCGAGCCGCTCTTCGAAAAGAGAGTGCTCGTCGCCGGGGCCGCCGCGTCCGCGTACAACGGAGAACGACCCGGACAGCTCCGCCTCGAGCCAACTCGCAAACTCGCGGCGGAAGGCTTCGTCTTCTTCGCTGAAGTGCAGGTCCATGGTGCAGGTGCTCGCGCGGTTCCGTAAGAAGGCGCGGTGCACGCTGGTATAGAAGGGGGTGCAGCGGCCCGCAACCGAGAGGATTCATCGCGCAGCGGCCATGTGGTGTGCGTCGGCGCCTTCGGCTGCTACGCGATCAGGGAGATCTGTCTACACCAGAGGGAGTACTGCGATGAGTGAAAGCACCCGCGAGCGAGGCTCGCGCATGATGAAAGACGTCTGCGGCATCGATATCCCCGTCTCGGGACGATTCGTCGAGATGACCGTGGATCATCTCTTCGGCACCGTTTGGGGCAACGAGGACCTCTCGGTTCGCGACCGCCGCCTGATCGTTCTCGGAGTCCTCGGTGCGCTCGGGGACTCGGGGAATCTCACGCTCCACATGCAGCAGGCGTTGCAGCGGGGAGACCTCACCGCGGCCGAGTTGCAGGAGACCGCGGTGCAGATCACGCATTACGCGGGCTGGCCGCGGGGAACGGCTGCGGTCCAGGCGGCCGGCGCGGCGATCGCAGCGGCAAATCCGGAAGGGAAGTCGGAGTGAGCACGCGTGTCGGGGTGGTCGGCGTCGGGAACATGGGCGCCGCGATGGCGAGAGCTGTCGGGCGGGGAGGCTTCCCCCTCACCGTGTATGACCCGAACGCCAAGGCGTGTGAGGCTCTCGCCGCAGAGGGTGCGGCCGTCGCGTCCTCGCCCCGAGAGGTAGCGGCCGCCTCGGACCTCGTCCTGATCGTCGTGCTGAACGACGATCAGGTCCGCGGTGTGCTCAGAGGCGACGACGGGATTCTGGCCGCGGCTCATCCCGGTTTGCGGGTGGTGATCCATTCGACGATTCACGTCGAGACGGTACTCGAAGTTGCTGCCACGGCTGCCGACGCCGGTGTGCCCCTCCTCGACGCCGGCGTGACCGGTTCGGTCGAGGGTGCGGAGACGGGTCAACTCGCGACGATGGTCGGTGGCGCGCCCGAGGTGCTCGAAGAGTGTCGTCCGGTCCTCGATTGCTACTCGGCGATCGTGTCGCGCATGGGAGACCTGGGCGCCGGCATGCGGGCGAAGGTCGCACGGCAGGTGATCCTGTTCCTGCAGGCGGCGGCTCTGCACGAGGGCATGCGACTGGCCGAGGCGGCGGGTGTGGATCTGCCGGAGTTGGGGAAGATGGTCGAGCAGGCGAACAAGCTGAACCGCGTTCAGGAGATGTTGTGGATGCGCGGGACGGCTCACATGGCGGACCCGGCGACCGACTTCGGGAAGAAGATGATTGCTGCCGGCAAATATACGGCCGACATTGCCGAGAAGGACCTCGGCGCGGCGTTGGGCCTCGCGAGGGATCTCAAGTTGGATCTCCCCCTCACCGCGATCGCGGTGACGCGGATGAAGGACGTCTTCGGCGCGCGCTGAGCGTTTGGGTAAGGCTCCTACCCGCGCAGCACCGCGATCGCGCGGGCAGCGAGGTTGTCGTCCGCGGGGTCCTCGGGCATGGGGAAGACGATCGCCTCGGCGAGGGCCTCGTAGGTGCTCCGAAGGATCCCGGGCAGCTCGTCGTAGGTGCCCGCGAGTAGGAAGGTGTCGAGCATTTCGTCGTCGAGGACCTCCGGGAGATCCTTCCAACGGTTCTCCCGCGTGAGCTGGTGCAGCGCCTTGCCGCGGTCGCCCCACCCGAAGAGGTCGAGACTCGGCCAGTACTGCGGCGTGGAATAGAGGAACGCTAGGCTTCGGCGCTTCTCCTCCCTCTGGGCGTCGATCGCGGCCTGGTCGCGGCCTACGCTGCAGATCGGGCCGACTTTCAGGGAGACCTTTGCATCGCCGCGTTGCCCCCTCGTCGCTCCTTTGGCGAGGCGTGGCTGGATCACCTCGCGCAGGTACCGCGGGTGGGTATTGGTCGGGTGGGTCACGAGTCCATCGGCCACCTCGCCGGCGAGCGTCGTCATCCGAGGGCCGACCGCGCCGAGGAAGATGGGGACGGGGCCCACGTCGAGTGGCTCTGGTGCGAAGAACGGCTGCATGCGCGTCAGCTTGTAGTGCTCGCCTTCGAACGCGAGCTTCTCCCCGTTCTGCCAGCACGCGAACGTCGCCCGGATCGCACCTACGAACTCCCGCATGCGCGCGACCGGCGGTGACCATGCGGCACCGTACCGGTCTTCGACGTTGCCTCGGACCTGCGCCCCGAGGCCCAGCTCGAAGCGGCCCTTGGAGTACGCCTGCAGATCCCAGGCAGCGACGGCCGTCGTCATCGGACTGCGGGTGAAGGCGACGAGCACACTCGTCGCGACTCGCAGGGTCGTCGTGGCTTGTAGGGCGAGCGACGAGGCGAGGAGGCCATCGTGTACCGCCTCGGGCACGTTCAGGCCGTCGTACCCGATGCGCTCGGCCCGACGCGCGTGCTCGGCGATGTCGGCGAGCGGAATGCGCTGGTTCGTGTTCGCGTAAATCAGCATCAGGACTCCGCCTCGACGCCGTAGCGATCCATGTAGGCCGCGTAGCGTTCGTGGACCCAGGATTTCTCGATGCCGTAGTCTTCGAGCGAGTAGCGGTGGGCGCCGTGCTTCCCGCGCGGCTTTTCGGCCATGTATCGGGTCATCTTCTCCTCGGCGTCCTTCGTGAGTTCCAGATCCAGTTGCCGGTAGACGGTGCGGAGGGCGGTGCCGGGATCTCTCATCAGGTCCGTGAACCGGAGGTCCACGATCTGGCTGTCGGGGATCGCTCCGTTCTTCCGCTGGGCGATGACGGCGTCCCAGCCCATCGCGATTCCTTCGGTGTATTGCTGGACGAGTGTCGCGACGTCGACATGGTCGCTTCGCATGCGTCGAAGGGTCGCGACCAGGCTCACGATCGAGGCGACGGTCTTCACCGGGTCGCGGTGGGTGAGCACGAGCCGCGCGTCGGGATAGACCGAGAAGAGGGTTGGCAGCATCGTCAGATGACTGGGAGCCTTGAGAAGCCACGGACTGCCGGGGCAGCGCCATTGGAGGAGTTGGAGTTGGCGGCGATGGAAGCGAAACGCCGGTGCGAGATCGTTCGTGACGAGCCACTTCGAATAACTGGGGACGTCGAGTACGCCGGAGAAGTGCGGGGAGGCGAATTCGTGCAGCATGAGGAAGATGCACTCGAACGGGAGTGCACCGCCGTTCTCGTGCATCGTCTTGTACTCGGGCGCGACCTCGTGCCAGAGCGTGAGCTCGCGATCGGCATTCTCGATCCGTGGGTCCGTTGCGTACGTGGCGCTCTGTGGTGGCGGAACCGAGTACATGACTTCCCAGGCGAGCGCGGTGCGGTTGTTGGGATCCTCCGCGAGCAACTCGTGAAGAATCGACGTGCCGCTTCGGCCGGTTCCGGTGATGATGACCGGGCGCTCGATCGCGCCGTCAGTGATCTCCGGGTTCTGTTTCAGGGTGTCGATGATGCGCAGCCGGTTCTGGAGGACGCGGAGGATCTCGGAGCGCGTGAGCAACCGGCCGACCAGGTTCAATCGCGCCTCGTTCTCGATCGCCTCCAGGAGGACGCCGAACGGTTCTCGCCAACCGTCGTCGCCGAAATCGTCGAGGCCGGTCTCGGCGGTGGCGGACTCGAGCAGCGAGTCGGCGTCGAGGCGGACGACGTGTTCGCTGCCGCCCAGGCTGGTACCGATCGTGTTGAGGTCCTGGACCCAGTTCGGGCGCGGGGTCTCTTTCATCGCCGGAATCTCCTCGTCACGCCGGCCCGCCGTCGCTCAATCTGCGAGCGCCGCTCGTCGCCGCCGAACGAGGGCGTTTCTGCGGGGAGGTGACGACGAAGGTCTTCGAGCCGGACGACGGATGCCTGCGGAACCGCGGCGTCGTCCGACCAGATCCAGCGGTACGAGACCATGCCGTCCGGCCGACCTTCGGTGTCGAGCCAGTTCGGGATGTGAGGATCGGTCGCCGATACGACCAGTCGGAAGCGACCGTCCGCATCGACCTGCATCTGCTCACCGTTGAGGCTGCAGATGCGGTTGGTGACGTCGAGCGATTCGAACCAGGGCGCGGAGTAGAGTTGGAAGGACCAGTAGCGTGCGTTCGGGCGGTCGCATTCGATGAGAAGACCCTCGCCGTCTTCGAGGCGATACCAGCCGCCTCCGTACAGAATGTCGGCAGCCCCTCCCGGGACCGATGACGGAGGAGAGAGTGCGTTGTCGCCGCTTCTCTCGCGACGAGCGGCAAGGAAGCGGTTCCAGAAGACGACGCTCTGCTCGACCCAATGGATCGCTTTTTCGAGCCTATCGTTCACCACCGCGGGCTCAAGGCGTCCCGGCGCCTTTCCTTCGAACCCGAGACGGTCAATCGAGACCGGCGGGACCGCGTCGTTCTCCCAGTCCGTGACGTACAGTCGGACGAGTACATGGTCTACGTCGGGATGGAGCGGGACCCAGTTCTTCGGCTGCTCGTCCGACGAAAGCCAGATCTCGAGGTTGCCGTCATCGTCGATGGCGAGATCCTGCAGGCTGCGCTCCTGGAAGACTCGGTACTGCTCGAGCTGCATCTCTCCTTCGGGGGTCGACAGGATGAGATTTCGAAGGCCTGTGGTGTCGAGTCGCACGCGATAGGTCCCGCGTGGGTCGATCTTGGCGCGGAGGTAGTGGTTGTCGGTGTTGGGACCGCCCCATTTGATCGTGTCGTCGTCGTATCGGTGGAAGGTCGGGAACTCGGGGTCGTGGAAGTCGACGTACCACTGGAGGGCGTACGTGGTGAGCCGCGTGAGATGTCGAAAGCCTTCGGCGCGGAGCGTCGGGTCGTTCGGAAAGTCGTCCTCGAGGATTCGTTCGCCGACGCTTTTGAGGCGGTCGCAGAATTCGCGCCACGCGTCGCCGGAGAGGAGTCGCCGTTCAGCCTCGGTGTTTTTCTCGCTCATGACGTTCTTCGTGTATCCGAGGTGAAGGGGGACCGGAAGGAGGAGCGGGCTTGACCGGAGCGCCCCGGAAAGCGAAGTGCTCCAGGATGAAGATCGGGCTCTGCTTCTTCCCCACCGATGATTCCATTCACCCCGCCGAGCTGGCGACCGCGGCCGAAGAGCGTGGCATCGAGTCGGTGTGGCTCGCCGAGCACTCACACATTCCGGTCACGGATGGGACGCCGGGCCCCGGTGGTCCGGGACTACCGCGGGAGTACTACGCGGTGGCGGATCCGTTCGTCTCCCTGGGAATCATGGCGGGTGCGACGGAGGAGCTTCTGCTGGGCACCGGCGTCTGTCTGGTTCCGCAGCGCGACGTGTTCCAGCTCGCGAAAGAGGTCGCGACGATCGACTTCTTCTCGGGCGGTCGCTTTCTCTTCGGCGTGGGCGGTGGGTGGAACGCTCCGGAGATCGAGGACCACGGGACCGACCCGGCGGTTCGCTTCGGTGTGATGCGGGAGCGGATCGAGGCGATGAAGGTGCTGTGGACCGAGGAGAAGGCCGAGTACCACGGGAAGCACGTCGACTTCGGACCTTGCTTCGCGTGGCCGAAGCCCTTCCAGAAGCCGAATCCGCCGATCCACGTCGGCGGCACGTCGATCAAGCGGGCAGTGCGCTACGGCGATGGCTGGATTCCCCTCGCCGGACTCGGCGACGGGGACCCGGTGAACCGGATGGAGGAGCTTCGCACCGAGTTGGAGAAGGCCGGCAGGAGCCCCGACGGGTTCGAGGTGTCGATCTACTTCTGTCCGGCGGACGAAGACTATCTCGGACGATGCCGCGACGCCGGAATCACGCGGGGGCTCTTCGGCTTACCGTCCGACGGACGCGATTCCGCGCTCGCCGCTCTGGACGGGTACGCGAAGCTCGTCGGCTGAGCTATTCCGCGACGCTCTTGAACGCGGTCGCATTGTTCTTTCGGACGTCGTCCAGCTCGAAGGTCGAGGTGAAGCACTCGTTCGTCTCGCGATTCACGAGTTGGATGGTGAACGGGAGAGACGCGGGTAGGGGGAGAGTCGGAACGACCGCACCTTTAGCCTTCAGGAGGATGCGGGACTTGCCGGCTGTGCCGCCGACGAGTTGAATTTTCGTGATCCCCGACGCCGGGGTAGGAACAGATCTGCTACCGAGTCGTCGGCGAAGGTTGATCATCCTCCCCCCGCCGGCGGGTCTCTTTGCGGGCGCCCGGAGACAGGGCCGTGGTATTTCGCGCTCTGGGTTGTAGGGTCGGGCCGATGAACCGCTTGGTCGCCCACCTGGTCCGCGTCTTCATCCGCTGGATGCCCGACGCCTTCGCCGTCGCGATCCTCCTGACCCTGCTCACCGTCGTCCTAGCGGTCGTCGTGGCTGACTACCCGCTGAAGTCTGCTGTCGAAGCGTGGGGCGACGGCTTCTGGAATCTCCTGACCTTCACGAACCAGATCAGCCTCACGTTATTGTTCGGCTACGCGTTCGCGAACACGCCCCCGGTTCGTCGCGGGCTGTTGCGCATTGCCGGACTCGTCACATCGGCCCCGATGGCGTACGGCCTCGCGTGCTTCATCACCGGCGTTCTTGCGCTATTCTCGTGGGGGCTGAGTCTCGTAGCGGCGGGCATCATGGCGCGGGCGGTCGGAGAGGCGTGCCTGCGCAAAGGGATCCGAGTGCATTACCCGCTTCTCGTCGCGTCGTCGTTCTCGGGCTTCGTGATCTGGCATCAGGGGCTCACGAGTTCGGTCGGTCTCGCGATCGCCACGCCGGGCAACTTCCTCGAAGAGCAGATCGGTCTGATCGCGACGTCGCAGACGGTGTTCACGCCGTGGAATATCGCGGTCGCGCTGTTCGTGTTGTTCACGTTGCCTCTCGTGATGGCGTCCCTTCGTCCGGCCGACGAGGACATCGAGGAGATGAACGTCCCGCAAGACGTGGTCCCGCAGGAGCGCGAGAACACCGAGGTGACGCCCGCGCGCTTTCTCGAGCGCTCGCCGGCAGTGAGTCTCCCAATCGTCGCGATGGGGCTCTTCTTTCTCGGCGTCCACTTCTTCGCTCGCGACAAAGGGCTCGAACTCAATATCTTGAACTTCGCGTTCTTGATCGCCGGCTTGGCGCTTGCCGGCTCCGCTGTGAAGTACGCGGAGGTGATTGCCGATGGGGGGCGGGTCGTCGCGCCGTTCCTCCTACAGTACCCGTTCTACGCCGGGATCGCGGGGTTGATGGGCGACTCTGGGCTCGCGCGAATGGTCGTCGAGGCCTTCGTGTCGATCTCGATCCCGACCACTCTCCCGGTGTTCGCCTTTCTGTCCGGCGGCTTGTTGAACATCTTCATCCCGTCGGGTGGCGGTCAGTGGGCGGTGCAGGGACCGATCATGATGGCGGCGGCGCAGGAGGTGGGCGCGGATCTGCCGCGGGTCGCGATGGGCGTTGCCTTGGGCGATCAGTGGACCAATCTGATTCAACCACTGGTCCTGATGCCGGTTCTGATGATCGCACGCATCGGCGCCCGCGAGATTATGGGCTACACGTTCGTCGCCTTGTTCTGGACGGGTGCCGTGTTTTCGCTATCGCTCCTGCTGTTCTAAGGCGCGGTCTCTCCGGGGATTCTCGAGGGCGGTATCGCCTTGCGATTGGTGCTCGTTTCTTGTCGAAGGGATCATGCTTTCGCGAAATGGACCTCGGGTCCGGCGTACGCGGGTCGTCGCCACGATCGGGCCGACGTCGGATTCGCCGGAACGGATCGATGCGCTCCTGGACGCCGGGATCGATGTGGCCCGGGTGAACTGCGCACACGGCACACCGGACAGCCTGCGCACGATGATCGGCACGTTGCAGGCGCGGGCTGCGGCCAAGCAACACCCCCTTGCGATTCTCGCGGACCTGGCGGGGCCGAAGTTGCGGATCGGTCGCTTTGCGAAGGGGCCGGTGGACCTGGTCGAGGGAGAGGAGTTCGTTCTTACCACCGAGGAAGTCCTCGGGGATGAGACACGCGTCTCGGTCAATTACGCCGACCTCTGCGAGGACTCTGCGCCGGGGGCCGTGATCCACCTGAACGACGGTCTTCTGCGGCTCGAAGTGATCGATGTCGTTCCGCCGGTCGTGCGTACGCGGGTCATCGTCGGAGGAGCGCTCGATGATCGCAAGGGTCTCTCTCTTCCGGCCGGGGGAGCGCGCCTGCCGAGCCTCAGCGCGAAGGACCTGGCCGACCTGGACGTCGTTCTCACCGCCGGTGTGGAGTACGTCGGTCTGTCGTTCGTCCGTTCGGCCCAGGATGTGCGCCTTCTTCGCGAGAAGATCGTCGCCCACGGTGCTCGCACGGGGATTGTTGCGAAGATCGAGAAGGCGCAGGCGGTCGCGTGCATCGATGAGATCGTGGCTGCGAGTGACGCGGTGATGGTGGCGCGCGGGGATTTGGGCGTGGAGTGTGCCATCGAGGAGGTGCCGATCCTGCAGAAGCGAATTCTTGGTGCCTGTCGGCGGGAAGGGAAGCCGGCGATTACGGCGACGCAGATGCTCGAATCGATGGTGCACGCGCCCGTTCCGACGCGTGCCGAGGCGACGGACGTGGCCAACGCAGTCATCGATGGCACCGATGCAGTAATGCTGTCAGGAGAAACGGCAAACGGGTCGTATCCCCTGGAGTCCGTTCGGACGATGTGTCGAATTGTCGCTCGGGCTGAGGCCTATGACAGAGCGCGCGCCGATCTCGAACGGGGCGTGGTGACCGGCCTGTCGATCTCCGGTGCTGCGTCGCGCAGCGCGTGCCTCGCGGCGGAGTCGGTGGAGGCCAAAGCGATCCTCGCGCTCACGACGAGTGGAGCGACGGCACGGTCAATCGCGCGGTGGCGGCCGCCGCAGACGATTGTGGCGGTCACGGCGGACGAACACGCGTGCCGGATGTTGAGTCTCGTGTGGGGCGTCGAGCCGATGCACCTCGATGATCTCGGGCACGACTTCGAAGCCGCCTGCGACCGGGTCGCGCCGGAGTTGAGTGAATGGCTGAAGCTGAAGAGTGGCGACCGTGTCGTGCTCACGGCTGGCCTCCCGTTCGCACGCGCCTCCGAAACGAACGTGGTGCGGATCGAAGAGGTCTAGCGTTCGTCTTCTGCGGCCTGCCATGCGCTCACGCTCGTCGTGTGTCGCACCGCACTCGGGTGGGGTGGCGGCGGTGGTGGTACGGCCGCGAACGCGGATGGAGCTCTGGACAACCCATACGCGACGATCGGACAGGCGCTGGGGTCGCTCGCGTCTCCGGATGCGGAAACGATCCAGGCCGTGTGTTTTCGCGGCACGTGTACCGAGACCGTCCGGCCGACCCGCTCGGGCGCCGTCGGGCAGGCGACGTTGGAGGGTTTTGAGCGTGCGCGCTTTCCGGTTCTCCTGGCGGGCTGGGATACGGATGGCGACGGTGTCTATCCGCCGATGGACCCGGACGACGGCGCGGTTCTCGGTGCCTTCGCCTCCGACGACGGGCAGGCCGTCTCGAGAGAGCAGTCCGATTTAGACGAGCACGGATGCCTGGTCCCAGTAGATGTGCTGGTGGGCGAGTTTCCCGCCGCGGAAGTACACGATGACGACAGTGCCGACCTTCACCTTCTTTCCCGTCGGGGGGGGGGGATACGGGGCAGGATCCAGTCCATCTGCACCGCGTGGGTGAACTCCGTGTACATCTCGTCGACGAGTTGGTCGTGCCCGACGGTTCGCGAGACCGAGACGATTTTCCAGTCCTGCGGGACCTGGTGGACGAAGTGCCTTCCGTAGAACGCCCGGAGGGCCTCCTTGCCCCGGCCGCCCGTGATCCTCGGGATAGTGGTTCACGTAGGCACCCTCGACCATCGTACCTACGGTGAGATTTTCGCCGTGCTGCTCGAATTCTTAGCCGATGTGCGTTCCCCACAAGTCGACCAGCTTCTGTTGATGCGCCGTGAGCTCACTCATTGGGGTGTTCCTCCAGGGGCGTTCGTCGCACTCTCCGGCTGAAATGCAACCCGGCCCGATTGCGCCGAAAGTTGCATGACGCGGGCCCCGTCGCTTACTCAATAGGCCGTGTCTGAAGAAAAGCAGCGGCCACCGCGCCCGAGACCGGGCATCACGCGCGACACTGCGCATTTCTGGGAAGGGCTGGAGAACGGGAAGCTCCTGATCCAGAAATGTCAGCCCTGTGGGGAGCTTCGCCACCCGCCGGAGCCGATGTGTCCCCACTGCCAATCGCTCGAGTGGACCACGGTAGAATCGAAGGGCCACGGGACGATCTACAGTCACGTTGCCATGCACCACCCGCCGATTCCCGCGTTCGAATACCCAAACGTGATCGCGCTCATCGAACTCGATGAGGGCGTGCGCCTGGTTTCAAACATCATCGGCGTGCCGAAGGAGAAGGTTCAGATCGGCATGCAGGTGCAGGCGGAATTCGTCGCAACCGACCCGGAGCTGACGCTCCACCAGTTCCGACCGGTGGAGGAGAGCTGAGATGCCGAACAAGATGAAGAACCAGGCCGCGATCGTCGGCATCGGCCAGACGGAGTTCTCCAAGGATTCGGGTCGTACCGAGATGACCCTGGCGGTGGAATGTGTGACGGCCGCCCTCGACGACGCCGGGCTCAGCCCGAAGGACGTCGACGGGATGTGCGTCTTCACAATGGAGAACAATCCCGAGATCCAGGTGCAGCGAAATATCGGCGGTGGCGACCTGCGCTTCTACAGTCGGATTCACTACGGCGGTGGCGCGGCGTGCGCGACGGTGCACCACGCGGCGATGGCCGTGGCTACTGGGTCGGCGGATGTCGTCGTCTGCTACCGCGCGATGAACGAGCGGTCGGGTCGCCGCTTCGGCTCGGGTGTTCAGGATCGGAAACAGGAAGCCTCGGCCGAGGGCTCGCAGTACGCGATGTACTCGCCGTTCGGTCTCACCACCCCGGGCTCGTGGGTGGCGATGTACACGCAGCGCTACATGCACCAGTACGGCGCGACGTCTGAGGATCTCGGCCGCGTTGCCGTCTCGAGTCGCGGCTACGCTGCGAAGAATCCGGACGCGTGGTTCTACGAGCGACCGATCACGCTCGAAGAGCACCAGAAGTCGCGTTGGATCGTCGAGCCGCTCCACCTGCTCGATTGCTGTCAGGAAAGTGATGGTGGCGTCGCCGTCGTCATCACGAGTGCCGAGCGGGCGAAGGACCTGAAGCAGAAGCCGGTCATGATCAAGGGATCCGGCCAGGGGGCCGCAAACCAGCAGCACATGATGACGAGCTACTATCGCCCGGACATCACGGGGCTCCCCGAGCTCGGTCTCGCCATCCGCGAGGCCTACGAGTCGGCAGGCGTGGGTCCCGACGATATCGGGGCCGGGGTGCTCTACGACGCCTTCTCACCGTTCGTGCTCATTACCCTCGAGGAGATGGGCATCGTGAAGCCGGGCGAGGCGGCCGACTTCATCAAAGACGGGCACCTGGATCCCGGCGGGCGGCTGCCGTCGAACACCAACGGTGGCCAACTGGGCGAGGCCTACATCCACGGGATGAACGGCGTGAACGAGGGCGTCCGCCTGATTCGCGGAACGTCGTCGAACCAGCCCGGCGACACCGACAACGTTCTGGTCACCGGCGGAAGCGGCGTGCCGACGAGCGCTCTGGTTCTCGGTCAGCCGTAGCGCGCCCGGGGGAGGCCGTCGTAGGCCTCGCTAGAGTTCGGGCAGGAACGCTCCGCAGTTTCGTAGATCCTCGAGGAGCCACGGGCCGCGACCATGATGATGTGCGGTGCGACGGCATCGCCGTCGCGCAGCGCCGGGACTTCGCCGCGCGGGTTCACCTTCAGCAATTCCTCGCGTTGGCCCTCGCTGTGGAGCTCCTTGTTCTCGAACTCGATCCCCTTCCCGTAGAGAAGGATGCGAACCTTGAATCTGAAAGGACTGAGGGGGTGATCGTAGAGTTGAACCATCTTGGTCTTCTGTCCCGTTGGCGAAACGGTTGCAGTGCGTTTCGTGTCAGGGAACGAAGTCCGTGGTTCCGGGCCTCGCGTTCGGGCCGCGTTGCTCGTCTGTCACGATCTGTGACGACGTCGCCTCTCTCGAGTTTCGCGCCGTCAACGCTAAGTCCATGGGCGTCCACGAGGTCAGCCCTTCTTGGAGCGGTGCTTTTCACAAAAAAAGGGACGTACGATTTCGTACGTCCCTCTCGCGGTCCATTCTTATTCTAATAGTTCGAGACTTGAGAGGGCGACGGAGTGACCATCGAAACGGGCTCCGGGGTTGGTGCCGGGCTGGTTGTGGCGGCGATGCCGGCGGTTGCCGAGCCTGGGGCGGCCGGGAGCGCTCGCTTGATCGCTTCCAACTGTTCGAGTTGCTTGGCGACGCCCTGGAGAGTCGTGACGAGTTCGTGGGTCATGTTCTTCGCCCACTCCAACTGCTCCGTACTCACTTCGTCGAGGACTCCGCGGAGCTCGACGAATCGATCGATGACGCCTCCAACCCCGCCCAGGCCGCCTTTCGACAGCTTCTGTTCGAGATCGACGGAGAATCCGAGAAGTGCCTCAGTCTGCCCCAGTAGATCGCTCATGTCGCGCCTCCTCATGGGGTCATCGGCCGGAAGCTCCATTCCCTTGAGGGGTGCCCTGGGCGCCTTTGTAGGGGGCGTATGAAAGCGCGACGCGGGTCGGCACCCGGCGGAGTGCGGCATCCGTAAGCCGGCCGAGAGCCGAGCCGTTTAGCTCATGCGAGAGGAGAGGGCGGGCGAACCCTTCTTCCGAGCCACGATGCCGAGGCCGGTACGGACCTGGCTCGCTGCGGCGAGCTTCTCGAGCGCACGCAGTACGTAGATTGGGAGACGCTCGGCGTGCTCTCTGAGAAGCCGGAAGGGCCGTGCTCCCTGATGGACTTCCAGAACTTCGAAGCCACAGCCGCGTAGGAGAGCCGTGAGGCTCCGCGCCGAGAAGTAGAAGAGATGCGAATCGTCCATCGTCGATCCGCGTCGCCGTTTCTCCCGGAAGTCGTTCAGGTTCGGTACTTCGATCAACGCCAGCCCGCCCTCCGTGAGGTGCCTCGTCAGGCCGAGCAGCGTCGCACGGGGATCAGCGAGGAGTTCGAAGACCTGCGAGGACAGGAGGATGTCGAAGGGAGGCTCCGTGAACGCGGGGTCGTCGGGGAGCCCCCGGAACACCGAGAGCCCCATCGCTTCGACATGGTTGGCGAGGGACGGGTTCAACTCGATGCCCGTGCCGTCGAAGCCGGCTCGGCGCGCTTCGGCGAGGAACGTTCCACCACCGCAGCCGAAGTCGAGGAGGCGCGGCCGATCGAGATTGCCGAGGTACGAGCGTAGTACGCGAAGCATGTAGCGTTGGTGCAGGCCCGTCTCGGGGTCCGGCGGCGGGGGCGCCAAGCTTGCCGTGCGGTATCGGTCGACCCGCTCGTGCTCCAGACGGCGTGGGTTCCTTAGAACGAGGCCGCAGGCGCGGCAGCGCTCGTACCGGATAAACTCTCCGTTGTGGAAACGGGACGGCACACGGCAGTAGTGGGCCAGCCGCGGGTCGTCACAGAGAGGACAAGCGTGCAGGTACTCGAGAAGAGTCGCGGGGATCGGGTGGGCCGTCACGACAGCTTCTCCGAGGCGAAGGGCGGAAGGCGTGAAACGCCGCGGCGCAGGCTCTCCCACTCGCCCGGGGCGACGAACCCCTTAGTTGCGAGGAAGATTGGGAAGGAGGCGAGCACAAGCGCCGGCCCCGCGAGTTGGAACGGCCAGACGAGGCCGATCTCCACTAGCATGCCGAACTTGTACACAATTCTGTACGTCGCAACGTCGCCGCGAGGCCCGTTCAGGGTCCCAGACTCGATGGCTTCACGCAGGAGCGGGCGCTCCTCTCCCCCGAGGTCACGGCCGGTGTGATCCGCGTCAGAAGCAAGGGTGGGGGTCATGCGTGTTCTCCGAGGTCTTGGATGAGCTCGTCGGTGGCATCGCGCGCCAGGCCGGTGCTGGTGTTCCACGCGGTGACGCGTGGGTACGCTTGTACGGTCGTGCTGATGTAGACGTGCGACGAACCGATCCGGTGGGCCGGACGGTCGCGCAGACCGGCGCGAGTGGGATCCGCTCCAGGTCGCGCATTACCGCGACGCCGAGGGCCGAAAGCGGCTCTGGTGCGATGAGGCCGACGTTCACGCAGCAAGCCTCCTTCCGCACTGCTCACACGAGGCCTCGCCCGGTTGGCGGTAGCGTCCCGACTTCTGCGATCGGCCCAGAGGGGTCCCGCAGAGGCAAACGAAGCCTTGGTTGCGCGCGGGATTCCCGAAGACGAGGCCGTACGCGGGCACGTCGCGGGTGACGACGGAGCCCATCCCGACCATCGCGTACGCTCCGATTCGGATTCCCGGTCCGATGATCGCGCCGGCACCTATCGTTGCGCCCTCTCCGACGACGGTAGCGAGCGTGTTCTCATCGGGGTCGGAAGAGGGGAGCTCGCCCGTTTCCGGATCGAAGGCGCGCGGATGTCGATCGTTCGTGAAGACAACCCCGACCGAGATCATCGCCCGGTCTTCGATGCGTACGCCGGTGCAAACGTAGACCGACGCGTTGATCTTCACGCGCGAGCCGATCTCGACGCCGCACGCGATGTACGTCTTCTCACCGACGACGCACTGCTCGCCGATCCGGCTCGGGCCATGGACGTGGACGCCGTCCCAGACGCTGCTCCCGGGTCCGATTTCGACCTCGGGCTCGATGATCGCGGTAGCGTGAATTCGAGCAGCGTTTCTCATGACCCTCCCTTTGCCTCAGCCGGTCGCAGCGGCCGCCGAGTTCCGGACCAACCGGAGGTTCTCGGGTGGCGGACGACGCTCATCCAATCGGCATCGTGCGAGGCCTCGAGGAGCTTTGCGAAGGTGCCATCGCTGCTCCAGTCGTCCACGAACAGGAAGTGGCAATCGTGGGCTGGGCCCTCTCGCAGCGCCTCGAGGCGTGCGAGAAGCGCAGGAATCCCATCCTGCTCATCGAAACCAGGAACGATCACGGTCACTGGAGAAGTCGTCATAATTTTATTGGGAGTTGAGGTTTTTGGTGGGGGAATGCGTTGATTAGTGGGCGTCGTGGCCGGAGCGGACGGCCGGGGTCTTCTGCGGGAGGATTTGGAGGTCCAGACCGAAGGGCCGGTTGTCGACGTATTCCATGTCGGAGCCGAGGCAGGCGTCGAACTGAGGCGTCCGACTACGCACCTGCCATAGAGTGGTGAGGCTCGGCTTCACGCTGAAGCGGCGGCGATGCCAACGGACGTCGATCCGGTCGACGTCGCGAACCGGCAGAGGGTGCGGGCCGACGAGGCTCATCTCGCCGAGCACGACGTTCCAGAGCTGCGGCAGCTCGTCGAGGCTCGCCTTCCCCAGGATGCGGCCGACCTGGGTCACGCGGGGGGGGGGGCGTTCTCGACCTTGAAGAAGGGGCCGCCGGCCTCGTCCATGTGCTCTAGGGGCACCTTTAGGGCAGGCGCGTCCAGCACCATCGTGCTGAACTTGTAGGCGTTGAAGCGGCGGCGGTTGAGGCCGACGCGAGGCTGCGAGAAGAGCATCAGGCCGCGGGAGTCGATGCGGACGGCAAGAGCGATGAGCGCCATGATCGGAGAGAGAGCCGTCGTGTCGGCAGAGTCGATCTCGGCGGCCGGAGCAGCCTGGATAGCCTCCGTGACGGCCCGGTTGTTTGCCCGCGTGCGGCGACGCAGGGAAGCGACGAGCTTTTCGTCCGCCGCCGGGTCCACGATCTCGACGGAAGCCGAGTCGTTGCGGCTGAGGATGCCCTCGGTCCCCGGTGGATGAGGGCGTCGGCCATCTGCTCGATGACCTTCTAGCCATCGCGCGCAGCGAGGCTTGCGATTCTACACATCGCCTGGCCTCTGATTCCGCAACCGTTCGCAGGCGGACCCTGGAAGTCATCGGATACATCAGGTGAGTATCCACGGCATTCCGAGGTGGGGCCATCCGCCCCGTGGAATCAACGCTTTGGGCGGTAGCGCAGGAGGGTCGGGGCGCCCAGGAGGAGGCGGGCGGTCCTTTTGGTAGGGGTCGAACTTTGGGCCGAGCGAATCATGCTTGGGGCGGACTCCTACTTAGGGAGCGGCGGGGAAGCGGCTTCGCAAAGGAGCCTTGTCGCACCACGTCCGATCTTCGGCGGACAGGAACTATTTTACCGCCTGGTGCCAGGGCGAGCGACCTTGGGCGCGCAGTCGCCGTTTCTACAGCGGCTGCCGCCGCCGCGTGCTTCGTGTGACGTGTGACGCTCTTACTGTTTGCAGCGTAGTCCTGCCGTTTTCGGGAAGCAGAGTGGGATCTCTCCGGTCCGATCGAGTACGCCGATCTCGATTGCGACACGAACCGGCGTGGCCAGGTCGGTCAATAGATCGAGCTTGCCGATCTTGAACTTGAACTTGTACTCGAAGATTCCTTCGGAAACCTCTTTCCGCCTGAAGCTTGCGTTCGCGCTCTTGTCGGTGGTCTTGCACTTCACCGAACCGTTCGGCGCGGTCCCGCACTCCTGCGCGAGGAACTGCACCTGCGCGTAGATCGTCTGGGTAGCGTCGCCGACAGTGAACGTGAGGCCGTCGGACACGTCGAACACATCGAACGGCCCGAGCGGTCCGATCTCGAACGTGCCCTTGCCGGACACCTGGCCCTTGCCGAGCTTGCCCCAGCGCGCGGTGAGTTTGTTCACCTCGATCAGAGCGTCCTCGAGGTCGCAGCTGTCCGGGATCGTGTCGCCATCGAGATCGCCGCCGAGGCAACCGCATGTGCCGTCGATGCAGGACTCGTTCTCGGTGAACGGATCGCTATCGTCACAGATCGTGCCGTCGGACTCCATGTAATCGCCCGGGCAGAACGCGTTCGCGCCAGTGCAGGATTCGCCGGGATCGCATCCGAGGTCGGTCGAGGCGCGGCATTGGGTTCCGGCGGGGATGAGCGCATCGGACGGGCACGCGACGATGAGTCCGTCGCAGATTTCGGCGATGTCGCAGACGCCGGCGACGCTACGGCAGACGGTCCCGGCGGCGTGCAGGCCGTCGGCGGGACATGTGGCATCGGCGCCGCTGCAGAGCTCGATGGCGTCGCAAAGGTCGACCCCGGGACGACAGACGGTAGACGAATTGTGGAGCGCGTCGCCGGGGCAGGCGGGGCCGGCGCCGGTGCACGTTTCGGCGGGATCGCACGTACCCGCTGAAGCCCGACAGGTTGTTTCGCCGCTCACGTATGAGTCCGAGGGGCAGATGGTAGCACCGGTGCAGACTTCCTGGACATCACACGTGCCGGCGGAGCCGCGACAGACGGTCCCCGGAGCCTCGGTCGCGTCGGCGGGGCAGCTGACGCTGAGGCCGTTGCAAGTCTCGGCGATGTCGCAGAGTCCGGCCGCGGTGCGGCAGATGGTGCCCGCGGGGCGGACGAAGTCAGTGGGGCAGGTCGAAGCGACACCGTCGCAGACCTCGGGGGCGTCGCAGGCGTCGATTTCCGCGCGGCATTGCGTCCCGGCCGACTCGGTCTTGCAGGACGACGAGCAGCAATCGCCGCTTGATGTGTTGCCATCGTCGCACTCCTCGCCGATCTCGAGCACGCCGTCCCCGCATTCGGTGAACGCCGGGTCTTCGACGCGGCGGATACGGTGGTTCCCGGTATCGCCGATGAAAGCGTCGCCGGTTGCGCTCACGACGATCCCGGCCGGGTTGCGCAAGGAAGCACTGACAGCGGCTACGCCGTCGCCGTCGTAGGTTGCGAGGCCGGTGCCGGCGATGGTCATGATGACACCGGCTCCGTGCTCGACGCGGCGCAGGCGATTGTTCTGCGTGTCCGCGATGTAGAGATGTCGGTCGGCGTCCAGAGCGACCGCACCCGGCTTCTTGAGCTTCGCGTTCAATGCGCTGCCGCCGTCGCCGCCGTATCCGCTGCTGCCGTCACCGGCGAACGTACGGATCGTGCCCAGCGAGATGTCGACCTTTCGAACACGGTTGTTCTCGGTATCGGCGATGAACAGGTCGCTGGAGATGTCGTAGGCAATGCCGCTGGGGCTATGGAGATCCGCCGCCGTAGCGGGGCCATTGTCGCCGCCGTATCCGCCGCTGCCGGTGCCGGCGATGGTCGATATGATGCCGGCCGCGCTGACGCGGCGGATGCGGTGATTGCCTGTGTCGGCGATCGTGAGCCGGCCGCTCGCGTCGAGGGCGACGTCGAAGGGTTCGTCTAGGCTGGCCGCCGTGGCAGGCCCTCCGTCACCGGAAGCTCCTTCGTTCCCGTCCCCGGCCGTGGTGGTGATGACGCCGGTGGCCGCGGTTACCAAACGAATTCGGTGATTGTCGCTGTCGGCGATGTAGAAGTCACCGTTGGTCGCGACGGCGACACCGTGCGGGAAGCGGAGTCGGGCGGCGGTAGCCGCGCCTCCATCGCCGGAGAAGCCCTGGGAGCCGTTGCCCGCTACGGTGGTGATGACCCCGGTCGAGGCATCGACCCGCCGGACCCGGTGGTTGTCGGTGTCGGCGAAAAAAAGGTTGCCCGCTGCATCCATGGCCTGCCCGCCGGGGCCCTGGATCTTGGCCACGGTCGCGGGACCACCGTCGCCGGTTTCTCCGCCCGAGCCCGCCCCCGCGTAGGTCGTGATCTCCCCTTGGAAGGCCGAGGCGGCAACCGGGGAGAGCAGGACCACGCAGGCGAGGAGCCTGGCTGCGAAGCGTACCGTGGGCTTGTCCATGATTTGAGTTCCCGACGAGAAGAAAGTGGTGCAGCGCGTTCGGGGCGCGCGACAGGGCCCGCTGTTTGTATCAGACCCGCGGAGGGCGAGGGAAGGCTCTAGATCGACGGCGGTGCACTGGATCCGTGGCCTACCGGGCCTGCTGCTGCGCCTGTGCGGTTACCGGCTAGACGCGTCCGACTGCCGGACGCTTTGCGGCAGTGCCCGGTCACCGCGCCGATGACGATGGCCATTCCGAGCCCGCGGCCCGTGGGCTTCGTCGTGAAGAAGGGGACGGACATCTTGAGTCGGGTTTGCGGCGTCATCCCGCCCCCCCGTGTCCGAGCACCTTGGGCTCGGTCGCACCGCGACCGGCATAGACCAACATCTGCCGGGTGAGTTCGGAGGCGCGCTCCGTTGCCAGCGAGACTTGCTGCATGCGTTCGGCGATCGGTCCGGCGGCTCCATCGGTAACTGCCGTCGCGGTGCCGGACCCGGAGGTCGGCGGCGAACTCGTCTCTTTGGTCCGCGCCCGTGGTCTGGAAACGCGCGGTATCCCATTCGAGATCGTCGGGATGGAGCCGGCTCTGCCAACTCGCGAAGTCGGTCGGTTCGCCCTCCTTGTGTCAGGCCGATGAGTGCCGCCGTGGTCGGGCTGGCGTGGATGGTGCTGTTCTCGAGGTCGACCTCCAACCGTTCCTGGCTGGCGCGGAGCGTCGCATCCATTCCCCTCGTTCTCTTTCTCTGTCGGGCCGGTGGTTGGGTGCGGGCTGGACCGACCCTGCAGGAGAACGATCGATCAAACAACGAGAATCGGGCCGGGCCGCCCGGGCTAGAAGTTGTGGCTCAACTCCACCCCGAACGTCCGCGGCCAGCCGTAGAACCGCGAGATCGTCCCGAGGATCTGGGCCTGAACGGCGTACACTTCGTCGAAGTAGGTCTCGTTCGCCACGTTCTTCGACCACAGGGCCAGCTGGGACCGGTCGTCGTTGAAGGTGTAGCCGAGTCGGAGGTTCACCAGGTTGTAGCCAGGTTGGGTTCCGCCCGTGAGTTCGCGGCCCCAATTCTTTACGGCCGCGGTGTACGCCCAGTCGACGCGCGGAGTGAGCCAGCCCTGCATCCAGGGAGGCAGGTCTTCGGTGGCGACCTGCATCGAGTACTGCATGCCGAGGTGCGTCTGGAGATCGGGGACGAACGGAAGGCGCTCGCCGTCGCGATCGATCGGGTCGTTCGTGACGATGTTGACCGCCTGGTACTCCGTGAACTTGGCATCGAGGTAGCCGACCGAGCCGAGAACTTGCAGGCCATCGACTGGCTCCGCCTGGAGTTCGAACTCGACGCCCTGGTTTCGCGCCTTGCCGGCGTTGTCGATGATGACGATTGCCTGGTTGATGCAGTCCGGTTCGTCGGGAGGACAGGGCTGCAGCTGCACGGTCGGGAGCTGGAGGTCGGTGTAGTCGCCGTAGAACACCGCGAGGCTCGCGCGGACCCGGCGGTCGAAGCCGATCGTCTTGATGCCGAGCTCGAAGGAGTCGAGCACCTCGGGGGCGAACTCCGATGCTTCCGCCGGGTCCATCGTCTGTGCGCCGGCGTTGATGCCGCCGCCTTTGAAGCCCTGCGAGTACGTGAAGTACCCCATCAGATGGTCCATCGCGTCGGGCATGTATTCTTCGGGGAGGCGCATCGCGAGAGTGCCCATCGGGGTCCAGCGCTCAAAGCTGACTGTGTCGCCGGGAATGTAGGCGCGCAGCTGCGGCGGGTCCGTGGCCGTGCACGGCGGCGGCGAGCCGCTCTCGCACAACAGGAGGTTCGTGAGCGAGCGGAACGCCTCCTTGTCTTCGTGCGTGAACCGTAGACCGCCGGTGAGGGAGAGCCAGTCGGTGAAGTCGACCGTCGCCTGGCCGTAGAGTGCCCAGTTGAAGTTGTCCGTTGCGATGATGCTGCGCGTGCTCGCGCCGCCGATTGCGCCGATGACGCCGGAACCGGGGAAGACCCGAAAGTCGAACTCGGAATTGGCGTGTTCCCAGTACAGAAACGCGCCCGTCACCCACTGAATTTTGCCGTCCCAGGCGGTCGCGTTCTGCTGAAGCTCGAAGCTGGTTTGCTGCTGGAAGCCGGGAGTTCCGTTCGTCTCCCCGATGTCGCCGCCCTTGTTCGTGGACGACCAGCGCCAGAGATCGTAGCGGCTCATGTCGACGTCTTCGCGGTACTTCGGGAACTGCTCGCGCCACGAACCGATCGCCTTCAGTGTGAAGTCCTCGATTCCGAGCTCGTCGATGTCGCCGATGTCGTACGCGAGCGTGCCCCATGCCCCGTAGCTCTCGATGCCGGTGATCGTGGCGACATCGGATTCGAAAGTGAACGGATCCTCTTGCTGGCTGCAGTAGTCGTAGTAGCCCTGCGTCGGGGCGCCGGGGATGCCTTCGAAATTCGAGAGACGTTGGAAGACGCAATCGCCGCCGCGAGGCTTGAAGTGTGATTTCACCCAGGAGCCCGCGATGTCGAGCGTGATGTCGTCGGTCGGTTCGAAGCGCAACGCGCCGTAGAAGTTCAGGTTGTTCTGGTTGCCCCAGTCTTCGTCGAGGAAGGAGTTGTAGGTGTAGCCCGACGAGTTCGTGGAGGCGACGTTGAAACGGGAGTACAGCATGTCGTCGATGATCGGGATGTTGATCATCCCTCGCGTTTGAACGAGGTTGTAGTTGCCGGCGCGGACCATCGCGAAGGCATGGGGCTCGGGGGTCGGCTTCTGCGTGGTAATGCTCACGGCGCCGCCGACGGTGTTCTTGCCGAATAGCGTGCCCTGCGGGCCACGCAGTACCTCGATCTGGGCGATGTCGACGATGTCCATGATCGAGCCCTGCGAACGTGAGAGGTAGACGCCGTCGACGTACACGCCGACGCCTTGATCGAAGAACAGGCTCTCGTCCTGCGTGCCGACGCCGCGGATGTAGACGTTCGCGTCCTGCCCGTTCCGGCCGTTGCGGAAGCTCAGGTTCGGGACGAGGTACTCGATCTCTTCGATCCTCTGCACCTGCGTTTCGCGCAGTAGGTTTTGCCCGAGCGCACTGACGGACACGGGGGTGTCCTCGAGAAGCTCCTCACGTTTCCGTGCGGAAACGACGATCTCTTCGACCGTTCGGCCGGCGCGAGGGCTGAGTCCGGCCGCCGCCGCACCCTCGTTCTCGATCACGTCTGCCTGGGCTTCCTCGGCGCCCGACTCGCTCTCCATCCCGCCGGTGTCGGTCGGCGTCTGGATCTCCTCAACCATCTGGGACGGGGCGGTCTGAGCTCCGGCGATCGCCGGGAGTAGGGCCGCCAGGCCCAGGGCCAGGCAGAAGAGAGTTCCGAATGACGAGCGTTCGAACTGAGGCATGCGGCAAATGCACACGAACTGGCTGCAAAACCAAGGATTCCGGGTGGGGGCCGTTGGCTGCTCCCCGGGCCCGGAAAGCGGGCTTGAGCGAGCGTTCGGCCCAACTGATTTGACCACAGCGGTGCCAACCCCCATTTTCTAAGGATGCGAGACCATTTGCGTGCGGTGGTTGTCCTCCTCCTCCTCACCGGCTTCGTTTCTGCCTGTGGCAGCAGCGGTTCCGGCGGTTCCGGTACGACGACGAGTCCGCCCACAGAGATGCCGGAGCCGCCCGTGGAGCCGCCGACCGAGCCCCCGGCGGAGCCCTGTGAGGACGGTCAGAGCTACGGGAGCACCTGGGAAGCCGTGCAGGAGATCATCTTCGCGCGTCACGGTTGTGCCACGGAAGTGTGTCACGGGAGCAGCGCGGCGGGTGGTCTCGATCTCCGACCGGACGTGGCCCACGCGAACCTCGTCGAAGCGTCGTCGACCGGGTTCCGGTTCGATCGCATCACGCCGGGTGACAACGACCGCAGCTACCTCTGGCTGAAGCTTGCTGCGAAGACTCTCCCGGATATGTACGGCAACGTCGGCACGCCGATGCCGAGCGGGGGCCCGGCGATCAGTGAGGACGAGCTCGAGCTTCTGCGCCGGTGGATCTACGGCGGCGCGCCGGAGACCGGCACGAGCCTCGAGACCGAAGAGCTGGTCGACGGCTGCTTGCCCGAGATCGAGCCCATTACGATCACGCCGTTGCCGGCGCCGGGGCCCGGCGAAGGCATCCAGCTCGTCATGCCGCCGTGGCTTCTTCCGGCCGCCAGCGAGCATGAGGGCTGTTTCGCATCGTACTACGACATCTCCGATCAGGTTCCCGCCGATGCGCTCACCGCGGGCGGAACCCGGTTCCGCTACTGGTCCGAGGAGATGCGGCAGGACGCACAGAGCCACCACATGCTCGTGAGCCATGCGAGCACCGATCGCGTCGACATCTACGATCCCGACTTCGGTCCGTGGACCTGTAAGGGTGGCGCGCAGGATGGTGAGTCGTGCGACCCGCTGGATCTCGCGGCCTGCGGCGGTGGCGGCAACTGCGCGACGGGCTTCGTCGATGGTTTCGCCTGCTTCAACTTCGGCCCTCGGGGACTGGGCTTCCTCGACACCGAAGGCTTGCCCGGCGGCGCGCAGGCGGCGCAGTCGTTCCGCGAATTCCCTGCCGGGGTCTTCTCTACGATGCCGGTGCGCGGGATCATCGTCTGGAACCCGCACGCGTTCAATCTCACGACGAAGGATCACATGATGAATGCGCGTGTGAACGTCTACTTCGCCGGCCCGGACAATGCCGACATCCAGACGAGCGGCATCTTCGACATCGGGAACATCTTCGGCCCCGACGCGGCACCCTTCGAAGAGTCGACGCTCTGCAGCGACTACACGTTTCCGCAGAACGCCCATCTCTACGCCTTGGGCTCGCACACGCACGGGCGCGGCAAGTACTTCACGGCGGATCTCCCGGACGGCACGCGGATCTATGAGAGCTTCGTGTACAACGATCCTTTGAACCTGAGCTTCGCTCCGCCCATGGTCTTCGACTCCGAGGACCCGGCCGAGCGGACGCTTACGTTCTGCTCGCTCTACAACAACGGTCGCAATCCGGATGGCTCGCCGAACGTCGACGAGGTCACGCGCTTCTCGAACCTGCCGCAGAGCGTGTTCCTGCCGGGTGTGCCCGGACGTTGTCGCCCGGTGGCGTGCGTCAACGACGGAATGGTGGGCGAGCCTTGCAGTGGCGAGAACGACGATGCCTCGTGTGACACGAGCCCGGGCGCCGGCGACGGCTGGTGCGATGCCTGCCGGATCACCGGCGGCGAGAGCACCGAGAACGAGATGTTTCTGCCGTTGGGTGGGTTCTACGTCCCCTGATTCGCGGTTCAGACTCCGCTGAGTTGAACAAACCACTTTCGTCGTGCGTCCTACGGATGTGGCCGGCCCACGGGTCGGCCCATTCGGAGGGAATCACGGAATGGAACTCCCAAAAGACGGTACGCATTCGCCCGGTTGCACCGCGGTCACGGCCTACTCCTCTGGCCGGCTGCGATCTCCCTGGTCCGCAGCTTTCCACATCGAAGACGCGGGCGGCGCCGCCGGGGTTTATCGGTGGTACGTCGTGCCCTGCGCCGACCCCCGATGCTCGGCCGTCCGCCGGATGGTCTTCGAGCGCCCCGCGGCCTCTGTGGCCCGCCGCGCTCACGCCGCCGCTTGACCGGTAGGGACGTTCGTTAGTCTCGGCGGTTTGTTTAATCGTCACTCTCGTCGCGCCTCCCGTGCCCCGATCGTGAACATCAGCCGGCGTCTCGGAGTCGCGCCCGCCGAGTTTGGGGGCAGCCCGGCTTGCCTCGGCGGCCGGTCCGCGTTTCAGTCTCCTTCATCTGATGTACGAAGGAGATCGACATGCCCGAGGTGAAGTTCCGGCACGCAGACGAGGAGAAGTGGCACGAGGTTCGCGCCCTGCAGGACGGGGAACGTCGGATGTCAGTGCGCGAGAAGTGGCTCGAATTTACCCCGAAGTTCCTCACGCTTCACGCGAAGTGGGACCCGGGGATGATGATCCACAAGCACGGCCACAACAGCGACCATATCCTGTACGTGCTCGAAGGTGAGATGACCTGTGGGGACGTTCGCTGCACGAAGGGCATGCACATCACGCTCGAGCACGGTGCGGCCTTCGGTCCCTTCATCGCGGGGCCGGAAGGGGTCGAGCTGTTCGAGGTAATGATGGGCGACCCCCGCTCTTGGGCGGCGGATCCCGACGGCTTCGTCAAGCTTCTGGCGGAGCGTGGGGTCGAGAAACTCCCGAATCCTCCGATCGAACTGCCGGATTGGCTCGAGGATACGCGCAGTACCTGAAGAGTTCGCGTTGGTTCGCGAATAAGGCGTGCCACCCGCTTGGGGTGCGTGGAAGCATCCCTTCAAAGACCACTGGTGTCCTGGGCTCTGGAGGGAGGGACGATGATCCGACGCGCCATGACTCCGACCACTGTCATCGCTCGACGAGATCACCGTTCGCGTGAAGCTCCTGGACGATCTCGGAGGAGTCTCCGGTCTGCAGCCGAAGCTCACGTACCTCTCGAGGGATGGCACCAGCACCGTGATGAACACGCAGGTGGTGTCGAACGCTTGCTCCCAGCAGCGCTCGGCGTTCAAGCGTCGCTTCCCGTTCTCGGGGACCTTCTACTTGGTGGTCGAAGCGGACCTCGCGAATGGTTGCGGCGGAGGGTCGTACAAGCTGGCTGTGACGACTCCGGGCGGAACGCAGCCGGTGTTGATTGCGAATGACATCGACCCGGCGTTCCCCTAGGAGAGCGTCCGGACCGTCGCTTGACCCGGGTCGCGTGGCGGTGGATGACGACGGTTCGAGCCAATGCCGGCTCGCTGACCGGAGAGGGGTAGCCGTGAGACAGAGGACGATGGCGGCAATTTTTGTGGCGGTGCTGCTGTGCCTAGCGGCGTTCGCCGAAGTGCGGCCGGTGGCGGCCCAGACCATGGGCCTCGGCGCGCCGATGACGGTGCGGTTCGTGGGCACCTTCACCCCGTGGGCGAAGGATACGGCCGGTGGCCCCGAGAGCCTCGCGGTCACGGTCGGCGACAAGAAGTTCTTTTTCCACATCACCGACGTCGGCTCGTACGAGGGGAGCGACCCGGGGATGATGCTCGTGAACCACATTTTCCCGCCGATGCTTCAGTTCCTCGGGCCACAGCATCGACTCGACCCCATCGAGAGCGCGGTGAAGGGGAAGAAGTATGCGGTGGAGGGTTGGCTCTACGCCGGCGACAACATGTTCTACGTCGCCGCGGTAAAGCAGCTCGGTGGCTGAACCGACGTCTCCGCGTTTCACGTGGGGGGCTCGAGTGGCGCAACGGCCCAGATCTCCGCACCGGGTCCTTCAAAGACGCGGTCGATGCCGGGGGTTCGGGCGAGGAGCCGCCGGAAGGCGGTGAAACGCTTCTCGGTCGTGACGAAGACCCATCGTGCGCCGAAGTCTCGGGCCAGGACAAGGTGGGGCTGCTTCGAGAAGCCGCGCGAGAGACGCCAGCTCTTCTTGAAGAGGTCCGGGCTCTTCGCGTGTAGGAACATCGGGTCCAGCCCCGAGATGTAGCGCCCGTTCGGACGGAAGGCGTACAGGAACGAGAACTCGCGCCACGTGGGGTGGTAGACCACGTCCTGCGGGTCGGCGAAGAAGTCGAGCTGGGCCACGGTCGGACGGAAGATGTCCGCGTAACTCTGATTCGCGAAGCTCTCGGGGAGATCCGTCCACGCGACGGTCAGTCCCCACACCAGACAGGCGGCGACGGCGACGCTGCTACCGCCAGCGAGGACCGGCTTGGATACGATCAGCTCGCGCAATGAGCGGTCGGCGGAGAGCGTGGTCCACAGGCCGCCTGCCAGCAGCACGGCGGAGAGCACGAACATGTCGAGGAAGCGGCGCGAGGCGAAGGCTAGCGCCGTGAACGCCAGCGTCGCGAAGAGCAGGAACAAGTCCCGGGTCGACCAGCCGCGGCCGCGTCGAGCAAACACCATCGCGACTAGCCCGAGTGCCGCCGGTACCCAGCCGGGCGCCGCGAGCAGGAACGTGGGCATTCCCATCGGGCGTAGCTCACTGCCGAAAGCCGCGGTGGGGATTTCGGCAGCGCCTCCCCAGAGATGTCCCGCGAGTCGGAAGACGACCGCGTAGGCAATGTCGAGGTTGTTTGGGAAGTAGGGGTGCGCGAGTGACGCGACCACGAAGCCCGCGACGATGGCGACGCCCGATCGGATGGGCCACGTTTCACGTTGGAGCAGCGCCACGAGCAGGCGGATTCCGTAGAGCGCCGCCACGATGGGAAACGAGCTGTGAGCCCATACGTGTAGCGCGCTCACGACGAAGAGCGCCTTCCAACGGTCGCGCGCCACGAGGGCGATCTCGACCGCGACGAAGGCCAAACCGAAGATGTGTGGACGCAGCGAAACCAAACGAGTGACGTAGTAGGCGCTCGCTCCCACGAGCAGCAGTACCCATACGAATCCAAATCGCATGCGGAGGCTCCGCACTGCGAACGCGACGGAGAGGAAGAGCAGCAGGTCGAATACGATCACGCCCCATTTGCCGCCTTGTACGAGCGAGTCGTGGCTGATGAGCGGCGTGAGGATGGCGTGGAAAAGGAAGTCCTTGTCGCTGTACACCTCGGCCCATGTGCTGAACGCAGCCTGAGGGAACTTGGTCTGCACTCCGTGCACGGCGAGGTCGGTCGTGGCGCGTGCGTGGAAATAGCTATCGAGGTCGTACAGTCCGGGAAAGGACATCTGGAGGGCCGCGAGCATCGCCGTTGCGAGAAGGGCGGCCCCCCACGTTCCGAGCCGTTCGCTGATGGAGGCCGGGGCCTGGTCCGAGATAGTCACGTCCACGGGGAGATGCCAGACCGGCCTGCGGAGGTCCACCGGCTCTTTTTCGGCCCTGTTCGTGAGACAGTTTTTGTCTGGGTTTTGACCCGGGCCACGGGACCCCGCTATTCAACGCACGTGTCATAGGGGGCTCCTGTTTCAACGAGTCCCTTCGCGGGATGGCTTCCCGCGTTTTGGCTCCGAAACACCTTTTTCCTGCAGCCACTTCCACCGGAGGACCGACGCATGAGCCGCACTCTGACTTCGCCCTCGTCGACCACGCCCAATTGCCGACTGGCGGGCGGGTTTCTCGCCGCACTGTTCGTCGTTACGACCGTCGTGTTTGCGGGCGCCCAACCCCGCGAGTCACGCCACGGCCCCACGCCAATCGCTTGAGCTTCAAGCCGGCGGCCACGATCGTCAACGGGATGTTGGTCGCGCCGATTTCTCCGCCCTTGTACGACACAGAAGTCCTCATCGAGCCAAGCCCGTTCCATCCGGCGCACTAACCCGCGTCGTGGCCCGTCAGCTGCGGGCTCATCAGCCATGAGGTGCATGACGGCGAGGCGCTCGTGCTCAGGCCTGGGCAGTACTTGAAGGTGACGGTTCGCCCGGGCGGACACCCGACGTTCAGCCCGGGTACATACGAACTCTGCGATCTCCGCGTAATGGTGTTGGCGGTGCGGGCATTCCTGCCGACGCCTCCTATACGCCCGGTCCGCTCGCGTTGGCAGATATGACCGAGCGGCGCCTCATGTCGAGAACTTGATCAGCCCGCCGCCGTCGAACACGAGCGTCTGCCCGGTCATCCAGCCGCTGGTTTCTGCGGCCAGGAAGAGGGCCCCGCTCGCGATATCCTCCACCTCGCCGAGACGCTTCAGCGGATAACTCTTTGCGACGTCGTCTCCCCGATCGCCTTCCCACAGGACCCGGGCGAAGTCTGTCTTGATCAAGCCCGGTGCGATCGCGTTCACCCGGACGCTCGGTGCGAGTTCGGCGGCGAGTTGTCGCGTGAGGGCGATGAGCGCCGCCTTCGTGACGTCGTACACGCCGAGGATGGGATTCGTGGAGAGGCCGCCAACGGACGAGATGTTGATGACCGAGCCGCCGTTCTCGCGCATGCTCCTCCGCCAGGCCGTCTGCGTCCACACGAGCGGCCCACGAAGGTTCGTCTCGAACGTCTTGTCCCAGCGCGGGAGGTCGACGTCGATGGTGGCTCCGGCGTAGGGGTTCGTAGCGGCATTGTTCACCAGGATGTCGACCTGGCCGAACTGCTGGATGGTCGCCTCGACGCAGGCTTCGATGTCTTCGGGTCGACCGGCGTGGCCGGCCCGGTAGGCGATGTCTCCGCCCAGTTCCTTCGCGGCTTTTTCGAGCGCCTGTTCCTTGCGGCCCGTGATCATCACTTTCGCGCCGGCTGCGAGGAACGCTCTCGCGATTCCGAATCCGATCCCGCGGGACCCCCCCGTGATGATCGCGACCTTGCCGTCGATTCGCTGTTCGTTCGTGCCCGGAGTAGTCATCCGGCTGTCTTAGCATGTGAGATTGACGCAGCGCTCCCAAGTTTCTGGCGAATGGTGGCGCGTGCCTTGAACGCTCGGATTGACGGCGATACTTGAGGGCATCGCAGTCACGCTAGGCCACCGCAGTGCACGCACAGGACTCATGTACACATGCCCGGCACGAGCCGGGGATTGAGGAGCGGCGATGTCGAGAGAAACCCCCCTTCCATTTGCATTTTGCGCGGTCTTCGCTTGCCTGAGTGTCGCGACGGCGGTCGGCGCACAAGTCGTCGATGATTCGCCGATGCCCGTCGAGGGATCGGCCGAGCAGGTCGAGGAGTCGCTCGGTACGACGGCGCCCGGGCGTGACGACGAATCGTCGGCGGAGGCTGCGATCGCCGAGCAAATCGACAAGGGTGGGGCGGCATCGGCCGGCGTTTCGCCATCCGAAGGGAAGAGGGTCGAAGAGATCATCGTCAGCGCGCGGCGTCGCGCAGAACTCCTCGAGGAGACGCCGATCTCCGTCACGGTTCTCAGTGACGAGATGCTGAAAGATACCGGCACGACTCAGTTGAACCAGATCCAGAATCTCGTTCCGAACCTCACGATCTTCCGGACCGGCAGCGGGCAGACCATCTCGATCGTTACCCGCGGTGTCGGCAACTTCCCGTTCGCCTACTACGATCAGGGGACGCCGCTGTACGTCGATGGCGTCGTGTTGTCGCGGAATGCAGGTTCGGTTCTCGACATCGTCGACATCGCGCAGGTCGAGGTGCTTCGGGGGCCCCAGGGGACGCTCTTTGGCAAGAACTCGGTGGGTGGCGCGGTCAGCATCACGACCGTGAAGCCGCAGCCGGAGCTCTCGGCCTCTGCGTCGATTCGGGCTGGCTCGTACGGCACCTTCGACAGTCGGGCGATGCTGAACTTGCCGGTCATCGAAGACAAGCTCTTCCTGCGGCTCAACTTCGCCTCGTTCCAACGCGATGGCTATTTCACGAACACTCTGAACGGCGAAAAGCTCTCCGATCGGAACTCGCAGAACTTCATGGTCGCGTCGCGTTTCGTGCCGAATGAGGACTTTACGCTCGATATGACGGGTTCCTATTCGGTCTCGCACACCAAGGGCCTCGGCGGGCAGTGTCGCGTCATCGAGCCGGCCTTCAGCGATCAAATAGGCATCGTCTATTCGCCGGAGACCGGCGAGCAGTTCAAGCGTCGTTGCAATGAGTCGGGCAGGTTCGAGGGCGAGTCCGACGTGGCGCGGCTCACCTCCATTCAGAGCTATGGCGTTTGGGGTAACGCGAACTACGACTTCGGGTCCGTCGGCTATCTCGATGATCTCGCCATAAGGTTGACCGGTGCGTGGCGGCAGCAGATCGCAGGAAACCGTGACGACCTCGATGGCACTGCGTCGCCGGTCGCGATCACTTCGACCGCGGGCGGGGGCGGGAGCCAGTTCAACGGCAGTCCGAACTGGCAGAACCAGATTCAGACCGAGTTGCAGGTGAATGGCGCCGCTTGGGACGAGAAGATCAACTTCGTCGGCGGCGCTTTCCTATTCTGGGAGCGGGCCCGCACTGACAGTGGATTCCGATTCTTCGAGAACTCGGACAGCGCGCTGCAAGCCAACGTGCTCGCCCTCGGCCTCAGTAACAACCTGGTCAACACGCAGAACAACGACTGGGCGCTCTTCGGTCAGGCGACCGCAGACTTCACGGATTGGTCGAGTCTGACCGCTGGCGTCCGGTACACCGAGGAAACCAAGAGACTGGGGCGGCTTCTGATGTCGCCGTACGCGCCGGCTGTCGGTAGTCCCTTCATCTCGGTCGACTTCGAAGGCAAGGCGAAGTTTGACGCCTGGACGCCGATGGCGAGTCTGGCGCTGACGATGCCCCAGGAGTGGCTCGACGATGCTCCTCTCGAGCATCTGATGGGGTACTTCACGTATTCCCGCGGTTTCCGTGGTGGTGGTTTCAACGGTGGCGCTCGGACGGAGAACCCGGAGTCCATCCAGCCGTTCCTGCCGGAGTTCATCAATTCGTACGAGTTGGGCGCGAAGACGATCTCCTTCGACGGGCGGCTCAGCTTTAACGTTGCCGTCTTCTATGCAGCGCGAGAGGACCAACAGGTTCCGCAGATCATCTCGTATCCGACGCCGTCGGGCGTCAATCAGACGGACGTCCTGACCCGAAACGCGGCCGACTCGACGACCAAGGGCGTTGAGGTCGAGTTCTTGACGAACCCGATCGACAACCTCCGCATCGACGGATCGATGGGCTTCTTGAACGGCGTTTTCGGAGGCTTCCCGGGGGCACAGAACGCGCGGACGGGCGCACCGCTCGACCGCGATGGTCAGCAGATTACGTTCGTACCTCGCTGGCAGACACACTTGGGCTTGCAGTACTCGCTCGAGCTTCCCGAGTTCGGCCCGACGTGGCTCGACGGCTACGTCACGCCGCGCGTCGACTGGTCGTTCCAGAGCCAGACGCAGTACTGGGTACCAGAGTTGCCCGAGGTGCTCGAGCCGAACCGGAACATCGTGAACGTTAGGATCGCCTACGACTTCAATGACAACCAGTCGCAGGTCGCTTTCTGGGGCACGAATATGACGGATCACGAGTACTTCCAGGAGACGGTCGCGATTCCGCGCACGATCGGTGTGGTGACGCGCTACTGGGCGCAGCCGCGCACCATGGGCGTCGAGATCTCCCACCGGTTTTAACGCGTAGGAGGCTCGGCCCATGCCCATCGCTGCCGTCGGCGACATCGATATCTACTACGAGGTCGCCGGCGCCGGGTCCCGTTTGCTCTTCATTGGCGGCACTGGAGGCGATTTGCGTCAGGGGCTGGGTGTCCTCGACGGCCCGCTACCTGAGCAGTTCGAAGTGCTCGTCTTTGACCAGCGTGGCCTCGGGCGTACGAGCAAGCCCGAGGGCCCGTACGAGATGCAGGACTACGGTGACGATGTTGCCGGGCTCCTTGACGTCCTTGGGTGGGACAGCGCGCTCGTGATCGGTGTTTCGTTCGGTGGCATGGTTGCGCAGGAACTCGCGCTGCGACACCCCGGGCGCGTTCGCCGTCTGGTTCTGGCGTGCACGTCGAGCGGGGGCCGGGGAGGCGCATCGTACCCGCTCCATGGGCTCGGAGATCTCGACCCGCGCGAGCGAGCCCGCACGCAGATCTCGATCAGCGACCGGGCGAACGACAAGGCGTGGCAGCGCGAGAACCCCGAAGCGGCGAACGCGATGATCGAGTTCGTTGTTCAGCGGCAGCCGTCGCCGGACGACGCGGCTGCGCTCACGGGGGCCCGCTTGCAGCTCGACGCCCGAAGCCGCCACGACACCTGGGATCGGCTTCCCGGGCTGGATGTGCCGACCCTGATCTGCGCGGGCGAGAGAGATGGAATCGCGCCCCCGGAGAACCAGGAAGCGCTCGCGTCGCAGATTTCCGGCTCTCGACTCGCGTTCTTCGATGGCGGGCACATGTTCCTGCTCCAGGATCGCACTGCGTTCTCGCGTATCGTAGAGTTCCTGTCGGAACCATGAAGATCCTTCTCGTCGCGGACCTGCACTACACGTTGAAGCAGTTCGATTGGCTTCATGCGGTCGCACCGGACTTCGACGTCGTCGTCCTTGCGGGCGATCATCTCGACATCGTCTCGACCGTGCCCCTGCAGGGCCAACTCGTGGTCGTGTTGAACCATCTGAAGCGTCTTCACGAACACACTCGCCTCGTCGTTTCGTCCGGCAATCACGATCTAAACGGAAGAAACGAAGCCGGAGAGAAGGTGGCGCGCTGGATGTCTCAGGTCCGCCACGCCGGCATCCCGACGGACGGCGACTGCCTCGAGCTGGATGGGGCGCTCGTGTCCGTCTGCGCTTGGTGGGACGGCCCCAGTAGTCGGGAAGAAGTCGGAGCGCAGCTCGCTCGGGATGCGGCGCGAAGGACCGGACCCTGGGTGTGGGTTTACCACGCCCCGCCGTCCGACTCGCCGACGAGTTGGGCGGGAACCAAGCACTTCGGCGACGACTCGCTCATCGAGTGGATCCAGGAGCACTCGCCGGACGTCGTGCTCTGTGGCCACATCCACCAGTCGCCTTTCCGCAAGGGTGGTTCGTGGGTCGATCGGATCGGGTCGACGTGGGTCTTCAACGCCGGCAAGCAGATCGGCCCCGTACCGTGTCACATCGTATTCGATACCGAAGACGGCTCGGCCACGTGGCATTCGCTCGCGGGTTCGGAGATCGTGGATCTGGTCGGGCCGAACGCGACGGCGACGCCCCGTGAACTGCCGTACTAGGAGCCTGACCCAAGAAGGGTCCGCGCCAGGTCGTCGTGAGCTATCTTGGGTCCGGCTTTTGGTCGCTCTTCAGTAGTTGGGTTCGCGCTCGCGGTCGGAGCCGGGTTCGACGTCCTGGTTCTCGTCTTCGTGATGATGGACGAACGTTTCGAGGACCTGGTCGACCATGGCGAGACTCGCATCGTGGTCTTCGTACTGCCGCTTGATGTCCGCGAGGTACGTCGTTGCGAGGTGGAGGCGACGCGCGAGGAGCTTCGCCACGGCGAAGGTCGCTTCCGGGTGTGCGTGGAGGAACGCTTCTCCGTCGGCGGCAACGAAGCAGCGCGTCGGCTCAACGGCGCGCACCGAGGCACTGAACGGAATGCCGAGGAGCACGGAGATTTCTCCGATGGCGGAGCCCGGCTCGGTGATCATCGTGATCGAGATTTCCTCGCCCTTGACGACTTCGAGGCAGCCCTCGGCTAGGATGAAGAGTTCCTTCTTGGTCGAGTCGCCTTCCTTGAGGAGGACTTCACCGGGCGCCAGTTGGCGCTCGGGTAGGCCGGCACAGAGGTCGAGAACGATCGGCACGGAGCGATTCTAGCCTTCGTTCTTGCGTGAGGCGAACGAAGGCTTTTCCGCTGGCGCGAGGCCACGCGCCAGCGGTCGCCGGCCTCAGTTCACCTTCCGCCGGTCTCCCCAATATTGCTCGCGCAGCCGGTACTTTTGGAGCTTCCCGGTCGCGGTCCGGGGCAGTTCCGCCGGGAAGTCGATCGAGGTTGGGCACTTGAAGTGCGCGAGCCGTTCGCGGCAAAAGGCGATCAGGTCGTCTGCGGTGGCAGCTTCCCCGGGGCGCAGCACGACGAGCGCCTTCGGAGTCTCGCCCCATTTTTCGTGGGGGACGCCGATTACCGCGCACTCGAGTACGGCCGGATGTTGGAAGAGGGCGTCCTCGATCTCCGGTGAACTGATGTTCTCGCCCCCGGAGATGATGACGTCCTTCTTCCTATCGACGATGTGGATGCTCCGGGTCGCGTCCCAGACGCCGAGGTCGCCGGTGTGGAAGTAGCCGCCCCGAATCGCCTTGGCGGTTTCCTCCGGTTGTTCCCAGTACCCGGCGAAGACGACGTTCGAGCGGGCGCAGACCTCCCCGACGGTCTCATCGTCCTGCGGAACCTCGTTGCCGTCGTCGTCGAGGAGGACGATCTCCACGCCGAGTCCTTGGACGCCGGCGCGAGATCGCCGAGGCCAGTTCTCCTTCTCGGTGTGATGATCCGGCCGGGAGACGGTGAGAAGGGGAGACGTTTCCGTAAGGCCGTAGATCTGGATGAAGTCCCAGCCGAGCTCTTTCTCGAGTCGTTGGATGAAGGCGGAGGGGGGCGGCGCGCCGGCCACGACGAATCGAGGTCGGGTTGTGATCGAGTGCTTGCTCGCGTCGGGGTAGTCGAGGACCGCCCGCAGGACGGCGGGCGCCATGCACGCAAACGTGACCTTCTCGGTTTCGATGAGGCGCCAGATATCGCCGCCGTCGACGGCGCGCAGGACGACATGGGTGCCGCCGACGCCGGTGAGGGCGTACACGCCGCCCCAGCCGTTGCAGTGGAACATGGGGAGCGTCCACAGTTCGACGTCGTGGTGCTCGATGCCGAGGTGCGCGATCAGGTTGTATGCGTTCAGATAGAGGCCGCGGTGCGTCAGCATCACGCCCTTGGGCCGAGCCGTGGTTCCGGAGGTGTAGTTGATCGACACGACGTCGTTCTCATCGAACTCTTGTGTCGGGGGTGCCGCGTCCGACGCCGCCGCGACCAGCGTCTCCCAATCCTGCCAGCCCTCCGCCGCCGGTTCGTGGTTCGGCTGCGATGCCGAAATCCAGTGCTCGACTGACGAGAGGCTCGATCGGATCTGGTCGACCACCGACGTCTGTTCCCGATCCACCAGGACGACCTTCACGCCGGCGTGGTTCAAAATGTACTCGTGGTCCTCGGGCACCAGGCGGTAGTTCAGGGGGACGAGAATCGCTCCGATCTGACTGGTTCCGTAGATACTCTCGAGGAAGAAGTGCGAGTTCGGAGAGAGGATGCAGACGCGGTCCCCCTTCTTCACGCCGAGCGCGAGCAGCGCATTCGAAAGGCGGTTCGCGCGTTCTTGGTACTGCGTGTAGGTGAACCGTTGCTCGCCGTCGATGATCGCGACTTTGTCGGAGTACAGCCGCGCGGCGCGGTGAAGGAATTCGTTGATCAGGAGTGGGACCTGCATGGAACCTCCGAAGGATTTCAGGAGCCGCCGTGGAGCGAACGATCAAAGAATCCGATCACGCGCTCGCGGAACTCCTCGGGGTAGGAATTGATGGTCGCGGCGCGATTCGGTCGACGACGTCGATTGGAGCGGGCGCGTCGAGGGGGTCGATGCCCACGCCGTCGGCCGCCGCGAGCGCGATCCGTACGATCCACTTGGTCACGACTCGGCCGTCGGCCCCTTCGCCGAAAGGAAGGCGTCCTCTGTGATCGTGAGGGGAATCGTGTGTGCGATGTCGGCCGACGATCGGCCGACCCGAATCTCGTAGTCGCCTGCGTCGATGTACCAGCCGGGCTCCGTGCGTTCGGCGTCCGCGACGCCACCGGGGAGCATGTTCGCGATCGCCCCGAGTTTTTCTTTCAGCGCGGCTTGGTCCGGCGCACAGGGGTCCCAGTACGCGAACGCACGATCTTCCAATGACATCGTAACCGTCGCGCGTTGGCCGGGCTCGAGCCAGACCTTCGCGAACGCCTTCAGCTCCTTCTCCGGCCGAACGAGTCGCGGCCGCTTCGGGGCGACGTAGGCCTGGACGACCTCGGCGCCGCGTCGCTTGCCGGTGTTCTTGACCGAGACGCGAAGGAGCAGGGGCCCGCCCGGCGCATGGCCGCTCGAGGCGAGTTCCGGCTTGCTGATCTCGAACGTGGAGTAGGAGAGGCCGTGGCCGAAGGGGTAGCGGACGGGTATCTTCCGGGTATCGAACCACCGGTACCCGACCAACACGCCTTCGCCGTATCGAACCTCGCCGTTCTCGCCGGGGAAGTTCCCGTATGAGGGATTGTGTTCCAGCCGCTCGGGGAACGTGGTGGGAAGTCGTCCGGCCGGCTCCGCTTCGCCCAGAAGGATATCGGCGATCGCGTTGCCCATCTCCTGGCCTCCGAGCCAGGAATGCAGGACGGCGGAGACGTCGTCGGCCCAATCCATGGTGACGGGCGAGCCGGTGTTCACGACGACGATGGTCTTCTCATTCGCCGCGCGCACGCGCCGGATGAGCTCATCCTGGTCGCCGGGGAGATCCATCGAGCGCCGATCGTGCCCTTCGGACTCCCACTCGTCGCTCGTGCCGACCATCACGATCGCGACGTCGGCGTCGGCCGCGAGTTGGGCTGCCTTCCCGACCATGTCCTGTTCCACGGGTGGGCGGTGTCCGACTTGGGCACCGCGCAGAAGGAACGAGTCACGGGTGCTGTACTCGATCATGAGGTCGACGCTCCGGCCGGCTTCGAGGTCGACCCGGGCTTCGATCTCTTCGCTGCCCATCCCGAAGAACTGCGTTCCTCGCGGCGGCTGGACGGAGACACCGTCGAGTACGGTCTTTCCGTCGATCAGCACTCGCGCCTGTCCGGCCTGTACGAGCGTGAAGACGTGCGCGCCCGAAACGTCGGGGGTGAAGCGCGCCGTGGCTCGCACCGAGAAATTGTCGGCGGCGATGCCGTCTGCGGGCGACCCGAAGAACATCAGGCGGGCGTCGTCGTAGACGAGGTGGGCGGCGGGCTCGCCTTCGCAGTCGAGGTTGGTGAAGAGATCGACCGCGAGGCCGGGCTCTCCGCTTTGTGTCGTGAGGACGGACCGCGTGATTGGTCGCGCCGTCCGGTCGATATCGCAGCCCCGGTGGTGCAGGAGGGTTGCCTTGCCTTCAAGCCGTTCCTGCATCACCTCGAGGGCCGGCACCCGGTAGTGGGGGCGCAGCGCGGCGGACCCTCCGCCCATGATGTGCGCTCGGCCCCAGTTGGGGCCGACGAGCGCGACGGTGCCGAGCGTGGACGCGTCGAGGGGAAGGAGCCCATCGTTGCGGAGCAGCACCATGGACTCGGACGCGGCCTGCCGGGCGAGGGTGCGATGCTCGGGCCTGTCTTCGGAGCGCTCCGGCTTGTCGGCGGAATCCTTCCAGGCGCGAAGTTGGTCGACCACGCCGAGAATCCGCCGCGCCATCTCGTCGACGACGCTCTCTTCGAGCTCGCCGTTGCGGACGGCCTCCGCGATCACGGCACCGAAGAACCGACCCGGCCCGGGCATCTGGAGGTCGAGCCCGGCGCGCGACGAGCCGGCCGTGTCCCCGGCCGAGAACCAGTCGGTCATGACGATGCCGCGAAATCCCCATTCGTCGCGGAGCACCTTCGTGAGGAGCCAGTCGTTCTCCGAACAGTAGGTGCCGTTCACGCGGTTGTAGCCGGTCATGATGGCGAGGACGCCGCCTTCGCGGACGGCGAGTTCGAACGGGAGCAAGTAGATTTCGCGCAAGGCTCGATCGTCGACCACCGAGTTCATGCTGTAGCGCTCGAACTCCGCGTCGTTTGCGACGAAGTGCTTGGCCGTCGCCGCGACACCGTAGGACTGGACCCCGCGGACGAAGGCCGCGGCGGTCTGGCCGGAGAGGAGCGGGTCCTCCGAGTAGCACTCGAAGCTTCGTCCGCCGAGAGGTGAGCGGTGCATGTTGATGGTCGGGGCGAGCAGAACGCGGCAGGACTTGGTGCGTGCCTCTTCGCCGAGCATCGCTCCGATCTTCTGAACGAGCTCCAGATTCCAGGTCGCGCCCAGGGCGGATCCGCAGGGAACGCAGGCGGCGGTGGCGGCGCCGGCACCGAGGAGGGCGTCGCCACGGGCGCCGTTGGGCCCGTCGGTCATCTTCAGGGCTGGGACTCCCAGGCGCTCGATCGCGACCGTGTTCCACATGTCGGCCCCGGCGGTCAGGAGTGCCTTCTCGTCGAGTGTGAGGTCGTCTAGGAGCTTGTTGTAGGCCATGGGTTTTCGTAGCACGACTCCGCCGCCCATATGCAATTCCGCCGGGTGGCGATCGAACCGTCGTTCCACGTAGAGTGACCGCGGGGAGGACCTCGAGTGGATCGGATCGTCTTTACGAATGCGAACTTGTTTGACGGACACTCGGCGCCGCGCGCCGGAGCGACCGTCGTCGTCGAGGACGGCAGAATTGCGGCTCTAGACCCGCCATCCGTGCCGACAGACGGGCAGCAGATCGACCTCGGCGGGCGGACCCTCATGCCGGGGATGGTCCAGGGCCATTTCCACTCGACCTACCGCGACATCGGAGCCCAGAAGTGGGTGTTCGGCTTCGAGAAGGCACCGATCTACCATGGCTACATCGCCGCCGAGAACGCCCGTTGCGCGCTGCTCTGGGGCTTCACGAGCGTCGTGGGGGCGAGCGCCGCTTGGGATGTCGACCCGTCGCTCCGTGATGCGATCGAAGACGGCCTCCTCGAAGGCCCCCGAGTCGTCCCGTCGAGTCACGATCTCGTGACAACCGGGGATACGACCGACAACCGGCCGGGCTACATGCACGTATCCAACACGGCAGCGGCCCGGGTGTGTGATGGTCCGGACGAGTTCCGCCACGCGGTTCGCGACGAGATCAAACAAGGCGTCGAGATGCTAAAGGTGTTCGCGAGTGGCGGACACTACGTTTCGCGCCCGCAGGATCACGTCGCGATGACAGCGGCGGAACTCGACGCCGTCGTGGAGGCGGCGCACGGCCGCGGCGCGCGTGTCCGAGCGCACGCTGCAGGGAAGCGTGCGATCCTGCAGTGTCTCGATGCGGGGGTCGACATCATCGATCACGCCGACGGTCTCGACGACGAGTGCATCGAGCGCATCGTGAAGACGGAGACGTTCATCCTGCCGAGCCTGTACCTCCCGCTCTGCATGATGCAGCTGATGGGCGACCCTGCCGAGGAAGGAAAGACCGAATATCGAACCGCCGGTGGGCAGGAGTTCGCCTACATGTGTTCGGTCCTGGCAAAGGCCGATGCGGCCGGCGTGCGGATCGCGACCGGGGATGACTTTGGCTCCGTCGGCGTTCCGCACGGAGACTATGCGAAGGAACTCGAAGTCTATGTGCGCTACGCCGGCATTCCGGCGCAGACCGTGCTGCGGTGGGCGACGAAGAACGGCGGCGCGATGACGGGGTGGGACGATGTCGGCACGATCGAGGTCGGGAAGCTGGCCGACCTCGTCGTCGTGGACGGCGATCCCACAACGGACATCACGATTCTGCAGGACCAGGGTCGCCTACACGCGATCCTGAAGGGCGGGCGGTTCGTGAAGCCGCTGCCTGGCTGAACTGAAATCGGAGTCGACATGGAAAAGCTCGTGTACTGTCTTTGGCGCCCGGAGGCTGTGGCCCCACCGGACTTCGCATCGTCGCTTCGAACGGATCTTGCCGACGATCTCGAGGCCCTAGGCGCGATCCGGCTGCGGATCTTCGTTGCCGACGGGGACGTGGCGGCTGGTGCCGGCCTGCGGCTCTCCGGCCTCGAGGCGCACAAGGAGGGTTTCGTCAGCTTCTGGCTCGAGACATCGCAGGACCGCGGGAAGCTCGAAGAGAGGATCGCGAAGGTCGCGTCGCGGGTCGCCGGATATCTAGTGGTCGAGTCGCGGCCCATGGTCGCTGCGCCGGGCGACGGCCGCGGGGCGCGCTCGCCGGGTTGGGTCCAGGTCACGGGGATCGCACCGAAGGACGGCATCTCGTACGAGCAGTTCCTGTCCCACTGGTACGGAGTCCACCGTCAGGTCGCGATCGATACGCAGAGCAGCACGGGGTACGTCCGCAACGAGATCGTCCGGCCGTTGACCGACGACGCACCCGGCTGGTCGGCCATCGTCGAAGAGACGTTCCCGATCGGGGCGCTGAATGACCCGCGGGTGTTCTACGACGCGCAGGGCTCCGAGGAGCGCTTCAAAGAGAACGCGCGGAAGATGTTCGAGAGCGTCGAGCAGTTCCTCTCTCTCGAGAAGGTCGATGCGCATCCGATGAGTGAGTACGTGTACGGCCTCGACGGATGAAGACGTTTCGGTTCCCGGTGGAAGCCGGTCAGGTGCTTCAGTTCGCGCGCGCCATCGGAGATTCCAACCCCGTGTACACGGACCCCGACTCGCCCGCAGCGAAGGCGGCGGGAGGTGTTCTTGCGCCGCCGACGTTCACGCAAGCGGCCGATCACTACGAGCCCGGGTACATTCGTCGCCCAGAGCCCGGTGTTGCGTGGTTCGGTTCCGGTACGGAGCCGATCAGCGCGACAGAGGGTGCGTTCAACACCGAGGGAGGTTCGGGATTCCACGCTGAGCAGCGGTTCGAGTATCACCAGCCCGTTCGTCCGGGGCAGATGCTGACCGTGGAGGTGAAGCCGGGCAACATGTGGGAGAAGGACGGGCGTCGCGGCGGCAAGCTCAAGTTCACGGAGACCGTTCAGGAGTTTCGGGATGAGAGCGGGGCGCTCGTCGTCACGGCGACCTTCGTCGGAGTTACGACCGAGAAGCGAGTGGACGGATGACGCTGCGCGCCGCGGACCTCGAGGTTGGGACCGTCTTCGAGCGGGTGGTCGTCGACGACCTCAAGCGCACGCAGCTCGTGATGTACTCGGGTGCCTCTGGCGATTTCCATCCGTTCCACAGCGACGAGATCTTCGCGAAGGCGGCGGGTTCGCCTCGCGGAGTCTTCGGACACGGGATGTTCACGATGGCCGTGACGGGCCGACTGCTGACCGACACAGTCGGCGACGGCCGCCTCACGTCCTACACCGCTCGCTTCATCGGTCAGATCTGGCCCGGCGATACGCTGACGACCCGAGCGACGGTGGTTGGTCTGGACGACGACTCTGGATCTCCGCGGGTCGAACTCGAGATCGAAACGCGCACGCAGGACGACGTCGTCGTTCTCTCCGGCCGGGCGACGGCGCGGGCCGATTGACCCAGCCCAGACCTTCAGAGAAGCTCGGAGGACTCATGGACGAGATCCGGCAGACGTGGTGCGGAGGAGTGCGCCTTCTGGTGCTCGTTGCGATGGCTTTGTGCCTCGCGGTTGGCAGCGGAAGCGCTCTGGCGGCAGGTGGCTTCAAGACCGGTGAAGATCTGGTTCGCCAGTTCAACATGGGTGATGAGGGCCGCGCCGAACAGTCGGCGTACATCGTGGGCGTCCTCGACGGCGAGAACATCGTCTCGACGGTCGCGAAGTTCAAGTCGCCGATCTGCCTGCCAAGCGGGGTGCCGACGCAGCACCTGAGCCTCCTCGTGCAGGAGTGGCTCGAGAGCCACCCGGATCGCCAGCATCAGCAAGCCGCGAACCTCGTGCTGACGGCGGTGAAGGAGTCGTTTCCCTGCCGTCCGTAGGGCTGTGGGCGATGGACGCGCCGGTTCCAACCGCGTTGCGGCGCGGCTCACTGGTCGAGTACCTCTAGGAGATGGATCCTGCTTTCGAAGCCGAAGATCTCACGACCCTCCTGACGCTCGAGAACGACGGTGCCGACCAGTTTTTCGCGTCCGCGGCCCACTATCCGTGGGGCCGGGTCTACGGGGGACTGGTCGTTGCCCAGGCGCTCGCGGCAGCGGCGCGAACGGTGGAGGAGAGGTACAGAGTTCATTCCCTGCACGCCTATTTCATTCGCGGCGGCAACTCCGATGAGAAGATCCGCTACGAGGTCGATCGGATCCGCGACGGCCGTTCGTTCTGCACCCGGCGGGCGGTCGCCAGACAGTCGTCCGGCGCGATTCTCAACCTGTCGGCGTCTTTCCAGGTCGCCGAGGACGAGGCGGCCGATGCTCAGAACGTCCCGTTCCCCGGGGGCGTCCCCGGCCCGGACGATCTTCCCGTGGCACCCGATAGTTGGAGCCGCGTGCTCGAGAACAAGCCGGTGCCGATGAAGGAGTGGTTCGGTCAGGCGCGCAACTGGATTCGCGTACGCGAGCGGCTAGGAGACGACCCCACGGGGCACGCGGCCGGGCTCGCGTATGCGTCCGACGACGTTCTCATCGATGCGGCGGCGCGCTGCCATCCGAAGTGCCCTGCGCCGGATGACGAAGGCAACCACCACCACGATCTCTTCATGGCGGCGAGCCTCGACCACGCAATCTGGTTCCACCGACCGTTCCGGGCCGACGATTGGCTTCTGCACGACGTCCGGGCCCGAGGCATGCGAGGGGGACGCGGGCTTTCGATCGCAGACCTCTTCGACCAAGGCGGCCACCACGTCGCCACGGTCACTCAGGAGTGCCTGCTGCGGGAGATCCGCCCGCGTTGACGCGGACGGCGGCCGCTTCACGCTGCCCGTAGACCGAGATTCGTGCGCTGGCGAAGGTTCCTACGGACCTGGCTGACATCGAGACCGGCTTCTTCCATGAGGTCTTGGGCGTTGAGAGCGCCCTCGGTGGCCTCGTTGCTGAGGAGCCACCGCCTCGCGTCCGATCCGTTCCGACCGCCCTGACGGACGTCGTCGAAGGCTTGCAGGAGCACCGCGCGGCGGAGCCTCCTACTCGGCATCTCGGCGTCGTTCGAGAGCCCACGGAGCGGCTCGATGAAGTTCGGGGACTGGGTCGTTGTCGTGTTTATTGTCGTGTTCATTGTCGTCTCCTGTTCTCTTGCGGAGAGGACAGTTGCAGGCAGTATGCCAGCGTAGGCCAGAGATCCCTGAAATTCCAAAGGCCTGTTCTTACTGAGAATATTGCGGCTCGGCGGACATGGGCTACGAGGGTTGCCGCTAAGGAAAATTAGCGAGCCGCAAAGTGGGGTTAGCGCCCGGTGCTAACCAATCCATACCGCAGGGTTCACTGGGACTGTTAAAGCCTCGGGGAAACGAGGAGCTTTGGAATGACTCTCGCAAGCCTACTGGTCGCCAACAGAGGCGAGATCGCGATTCGCGTTTGCCGCGCCGCCGCGGACCTCGGGATCCGAACCGTCGCCGTTTATTCGCAGGACGACGACCGATGCCTTCACCGGTTGCGCGCCGATGAGGCGCGTCCCCTCGCAGGGGTCGGCCCGGCTGCGTACCTCGATGCCGCGCAGGTCGTCGCGGTGGCGAAGGACGCGGGCTGCGACGCGGTCCATCCCGGGTACGGCTTCCTGGCGGAGAGCGGTGCGTTCGCTCGGCTCTGCGGCGAAGCGGGCCTGCGTTTCGTCGGGCCGACGCCGGACACGCTCGATCTCTTCGGCGACAAGGCGCGCGCGCGGGCCCTCGCTGAGGAACTCGGTGTCCCCCTTCTCCCGGGCACGAGTGGTGCGACGAGTCTCGGCGACGCGCGCGCGTTCTTCGAGAACCACGGGGGCACGCCGGTTCTTCTCAAGGCGGTCTCGGGCGGTGGTGGGCGTGGGATGCGCATCGTCCGCGATGCGAGCGAGCTCCCGGCCGCGTACGAGCGTTGCAGCTCGGAGGCGCAGGCCGCGTTCGGAAGCGGTGAGGTGTATGTCGAGCAGCTCCTGGCTCCCGCGCGCCACATCGAAGTGCAGGTCCTCGGGGACGCGACCGGGCAGGTGAGCGCACTGGGCGAGCGCGAGTGCACGCTTCAGCGCCGCCACCAAAAGATCGTCGAGATCGCGCCGAGCGTCGGCTTGCCCGATGCCGTGCGGGAGCGTCTCGTCGCCGCGGCGCTGACGCTCGCTGAGAAGGCGCACTTCGAGAGCCTCGGGACGTTCGAGTTCCTCGTCGGCGCCGATGCGACGAACGATCCGCGGATCGCCTTCATCGAGGCCAACGCTCGTCTCCAGGTCGAGCACACAGTGACCGAGGAGGTGACAGGTATCGACCTCGTTCGTGCACAGCTCGAGATTGCCGGCGGGCGAACCCTGGTCGACCTCGGGCTCGAGGCGGCCCGCATCCCGGCGCCGCGAGGGTTCGCCATTCAGGCGCGGATCAACATGGAGACGATGACGGCCGACGGCGAAGCCCGTCCCGCGGGCGGAACGCTGCAGGCGTTCGAGATGCCGTCGGGACCGGGAATTCGCGTCGATACGTTCGGTTACGGCGGTTACGCGACGAGCCCCCGCTATGATTCGCTCTTGGCGAAGCTCGTTGTATCGCATCCGGACGGAGATTTTGCGGGAGCGGTCGCGCGCACCGAGCGCGCCCTCGGAGAACTGAAGGTCGACGGGGTTCTGACCAACGTCGGCTTTCTCCGGGCGCTTCTCCGCCACCCCGACGTCCTCGCGAACCGTGTCCACACGCGCTTCGTCGAAGAAAACGCCTCGGATCTGCTCGCAGCGATGCCGAGTGCGGCGGGATCCTCCTTCGAGGAGGCACCCAGCGGCGCGGCGCCGGCACTCGCCGGCGCGCAGGTGGACGCCTCGGATCCGCTCGCGGTGCTGCGCCACGGGAAGGGCGGCGAGGGGGCGCCAGTGGGCGGCGCGCCGATCCCGGCGGCCGGTCCGGCAGAGGTCGCGGCCCCCGAGGGGACCCAGGCCGTGCGGGCTCCGCTCCAGGGGACGATCCTCGCCATCGAGGTCGCCGAGGGCGACGCAGTCTACGAAGGTCAGGCGCTTCTCGTGATGGAGGCGATGAAGATGGAGCACGTCGTCACCGCTCCGGTCGCCGGCCTCGTGCGAAGGCTCGGTGTCTCCGTAGGGGATGCGGTGTTCGAGGGGCACGCGCTTCTGTTCGTCGAGGAGGCGTCGGTGGATGTGCGAGCAGACGAGCAGGTCGACGAGGTCGATCTCGATCGCATCCGCCCCGATCTCGCCGAAGTGCACGAGCGGCACGCCGTCGGATATGACGATCGGCGGCCCGCATCGGTCGAGCGTCGGAGGAAGACGCGCCAACGAACGGCTCGCGAGAACGTCGATGATCTCTGCGACGAGGGCAGCTTCGTCGAGTACGGTCCGCTCGTGATCGCGGCGCAGCGCCGCCGTCGCTCCGTGGAAGATCTGATCGAGAAGACGCCCGCGGACGGCCTGGTCGCCGGCATCGGAACCGTGAACGGCGACGTGTTCGAGCCGGAAGCCGCTCGCTGCATGGTTCTCTCGTACGACTACACCGTCCTCGCGGGGACGCAGGGGCTACAGAATCACCGCAAGAAGGATCGCATGTTCGAGATCGCAGAGAAGTCCCACTTGCCGGTGGTCTTCTTGACCGAGGGCGGCGGTGGACGCCCGGGCGACACGGACGGTGCCGGGGTCGCAGGGCTCGACTGTCTGGCGTTTGCCTACTTCGCAGGTCTCTCCGGCCTCGTGCCCCTGGTCGGCATCAATTCCGGACGCTGCTTTGCGGGCAACGCCGCCCTTCTCGGCTGCTGTGACGTCGTCATCGCCACGAAGAACTCGAACATCGGCATGGGAGGACCCGCGATGATCGAGGGCGGCGGACTCGGCGTGTTCCGTCCCGAAGAGGTCGGGCCGATGGACGTCCAGGTGCCGGGCGGGGTGGTCGACATCGCGGTCGCGGACGAGGCCGAAGCGGTCGTCGTCGCCAAGAAGTACCTCTCGTACTTCCAGGGCCGGACGTCCGATTGGGAGTGTGCCGATCAGCGGCGACTTCGCGGGATCATTCCGGAGAACCGGCGTCGGATCTACGACGTTCGTGAAGTGATCGAGACGCTCGCCGACACCGCCTCCGTCCTCGAGCTGCGACGCTCGTTCGGTCTCGGGATGGTGACGGCGCTCGCGCGAATCGAGGGTCGCCCGGTCGGCATCGTCGCGAACAATCCGACGCACCTCGCCGGCGCAATCGACAGCGATGGTGCGGACAAGGCGGCTCGCTTCATGCAGCTCTGCGACGCCTTCGACATTCCGCTGCTCTTCCTGTGCGATACCCCGGGAATCATGGTCGGGCCGGAGGTCGAGAAGACCGCGCTCGTCCGACACGCCGCGCGGATGTTCGTCACCGGCGCCGGGGTGAGCGTCCCGCTGTTCACCATCGTCTTGCGCAAGGGCTACGGGCTGGGTGCGCAGGCGATGGCCGGGGGCAGCTTCAAGGCCGGACTCTTCACGGTTGCCTGGCCAACGGCCGAGTTCGGCGGCATGGGACTCGAGGGTGCCGTAAAGCTCGGTTTCCGGAAGGAACTCGAGGCGATCGAAGACCCCGAGGAGCGGCGGAAGACCTTCGAGGTGATGGTCGACCGCATGTACGAGCACGGCAAGGCCGTGAACATGGCCTCGCACTTCGAGATCGACGAGGTGATCGATCCGATCGACTCTCGTCGGTGGGTGACGACCGCTCTGCAGTCGTCACCGCCTCCCGCACCGCGTACGGGCAAGAAGCGCTTCGTCGACACCTGGTAGTGCGCGGCGGGGACCCGAAGGCCCCCGCCGCGGCTCACATTACGGTGCCGGGCTGAGGTCGGCGAAGAGCGACAGGAACTCGTCGTTCTTCGAGACTTCGACTCCGGAGAGATTCAGCCCGAGGAACTCGGGCAGCGGGAAGCTCGCCAGCGACGAGGCCAGGTCGGGAAGGAGGACACTCACGAGCGGCGGAAGAACCGTCGTCTCGAGCGCGACCTCGTCCACCCCAAGCGGGTTGTGGATGATGGCGACCGTGATGTCGCCCGCCAGAGGCGCCGACAGGACGATGCCGAGACCACCCGGCGCAAACTCGAGATCCATTCCGATGTTCGTGTCGAACGCACCCGAGAGCACGATTTCTTCACTGCCATCGTTCTGGACAATGTTCGCAAGGACCTGAGCGACCTTGAGCTCAGTGAGCTCTCCCGAAGGACCGTTGCCCGCGACGACTGGCGCGATCGTCGGCACGATGTCGATCCGGAACGGGGTGGTCGGCGGGAAGATTCCGAATTCCGGAATCAGGAGCGCCAGTGTGCTCGCGGTGAGGGGGATCGCGCCGCCACCGAGGTCGAGTTCCGTGATGCTGCTGACCAGCAGGCCACACTCGATCTGGGCCTTGAGCAGCTGGTTGAAGCCCTCGGACGAGATGCACAGCCCCAACTCATACGGCAGGCCGCCGACTGGGGTGTTCAGCCCAAAGGTCGGGAACAGCTGGTTGACCGCGAGAGACTCGGTCAGGTCCGGCGCTCCGGCGGGGGGAATGCACTGGCCCGGGCCGGATCCGACTTCAGTCGTGAAGGAGGAGTTGGTGCCGATCGTGATGCCGTTGGTGTCCTCGAGCACGTCGAAGAGCGGCGTGTCGAGGATGACGCCCAGACCGGAACCGATCGGCCCGGAAATCGAGATGTCGGCAAGAGCCGCCTCGATGGCATCACCGATCGGACCATCCGCCGGGCCCGCACCATCGGGATCCGACAGGAAGTCCTTCATCGCGTCGATCGTCAGAGCTTCCACATCGGGTAGGAAGGCCTGAATGATGTCGCCGATGATCGGAGCGTCACAGATGCCGCCGAAGCTCGTGCTGAACCCGCCGAAACTGACGCCCAGAGTGCCGACCTGGTTGACGTCGATGGTGCTGGCGTCGCCCGGGTCGGGCTGGAGGGCGTAGTCTCCGTCGAATGTCGCGCTGTTCGCGCTGATGTTGATGTCACAGCTCGGCACGAGGCCGGAGCCGTTCAGGTAAACGTTCACGTCGATGTCGGTGACCGTGATGATGCCCTCGACGAAGTTCGTCATCGAGTCCATCGCGATGCCGAACCCGCTGATCGAAGGCGCCGGGTTTACGACGCTCACACTCCCGCTGCCGACACATCCAAGGAAGGAGTCCAAGAAGCAGGTGTCGCTGATCAGCGTCGTGCCGACCGGAATCAGTGTCGCGAGATCGAGGCCGCTGCCGGCCAACTGGGCCACTAGGGGCTCGGCCTCGTCGAGGCCGCTATCGTTGAGCCGTAGGGCAACGCTCTCCGCGGAGAGCGCACCGTCGGCGACCGAAGGTCCGAAGATCGCCACGACTCGGTCGTGCGCGTTGCCGCCGAAGGTCGTGTCGGTGACGGTCGCGCGGATCGGCGTGAAGATTCCCGGCTGGTCGAGAGTGACCGTGGTCGAGAACGTGCCGCCGCCGCCCACCGGCACCGAAACGCCGTTGATGGTCAATGCGGCCTGAGCAGGATTGAGGAAGTTCACGACACCGGCCACGTTCGTCGTCGCCGACGTCGTGAAGGAACCGTGCGTCGGCGTGTTGATGACCACCGTGAAGATGTTGCAGGTGCTCGGCTCGCCGGAGCAGGCCCAGCCCGATTCAACGCCGCAGGTGGCGTTGCAGCCGTCGCCCGGCGCGGAGCCGAAATCATCACAGGTCTCCGGAGAGATCACGAGTCCGTCGCCGCAGACCGGTGCGCACGTGCTCGGCTGACCGCCGCACGCATAGCCCGTCTCGGTCTGACACGAGGCGTCACAGCCGTCGCCCGGCGTGGTGCCGGCGTCGTCACAGGTCTCGCCAGAGACGACCAGGCCGTCGCCGCAGATCGGCGAGCAGGAGGTCGGCTGGCCGGAGCAGTTGAAGCCGACTTCGAGTTGGCAGCTGCCGTTGCAGCCGTCGCCCGGAGTCGTGCCGCCGTCGTCGCAGGCTTCTGCTCCGACGATCAAGCCGTCGCCGCAGACTTCGCCGCAGACGCTGGGCTGGCCGGCGCAGGCGTAACCGCTTTCGATTGCGCAGACACCGTCACAGCCGTCTCCCGGCGTGGTGCCGCCATCGTCGCAGATCTCGCCGCTGACGATCAGGCCGTCGCCGCAGATGTTCGTACAAACGGTGGGCTGACCGGAGCAGTTGAAGCCCGATTCGAGTTGACAGCTGCCATCGCAGCCGTCGCCCGGCGCTGTGCCGCCATCGTCACAGCTCTCGCCGCTGACGATCTGGCCGTCACCGCAGACGTTGGTACAAACGGTGGGCTGGCCGGAGCAGTTGAAGCCGGACTCGAGCTGACAGCTCGCGTCGCAGCCGTCGCCGGCCGCCGTGCCGCCGTCGTCGCAGGTCTCGGTTCCGACGATCAGGCCGTCACCGCAGACTTCCGCACAGGTGCTGGGCTGGCCGGAGCAGTTGAAGCCGGATTCGATCTGACAGGTGGCGCTACAACCGTCGCCGGCGTCCGTGCCGCTGTCGTCGCAGGTCTCGCCGCCGACGATCAGGCCGTCGCCGCAGATTTCGTCACACGTGCTGGGCTCGCCGGTACAGTCGTAGCCGGTCTCGCTCTGACAAGTCGAGTCGCAGCCGTCGCCCGAGAGCCGGTTTCCGTCGTCGCAGGTCTCGGCCTCGAGAATGGTGCTGTCTCCGCAGATGTTCGGCGTCGCGCAGCTGAAGTTGGCCGTCTCGTCGTCGTAGAGATCACAATCGGTGATGAGGCCGTCGACTTCGACCGCGAAGTTACAGAGTCGGCATCGGGCCGCCTCGTCGATGCACTCGACGAGTTCGCCGGCGTCCGTCGTGCCGCAGCCCGGGAACGCGGTGTCGAGAGCGACCCCCTTGCTCACACATCGTCCGCTCACGTGGCCGGTCGGCTTGTTGATGCAGTTTGCAGCAATCTTTCCGTTGGGTTCAGTTTGACCTGGCGCCTGAAGGCAGAGCAGTTCCATGTCGGCTTCGTTGTCGATCTGCCCGAACTTGATTCCGTCACGCACGCAATTGCGGAACTCTTTCAGTCGGGTGTCTTCGCACTTGTGCAGGTCCTTCAGCATCGTGCTCTGGCACTTTGCTTCGGGATCGGACGTCGCCATGATGGGCTCGACCGGTGCGGCTCCGAACACGTCAGACAACAGGTCGAACGACGTGGTGATCGCCGTTGCCGTCTGGCTCGTCGTACTGGACGGGCCGAAGGACGGCGGGGCGCCGTCACAGACCTTGTCGGCCTTGGCCTCGACCTTGTCGACGTTTAGCGAGACCTTGGGCGGCAAGCCTTCGACCATGCAGTCGTCGAGAGTCGTGGAGAGGAGCCCCTTCGAAAAGAAGCGGACACAGCTTTGGATCGCCTTGTTCTGCACAAGAGCGATCTTGCGACCGCCCTTGTTGATCTCGTCGATGCATTTGCGCTCGTCTGTGGAGACCAGCGCGAGGGCCGGGCTTGTGGTGAGCATGAGGAGCGAGGTGACGAGAATCCAGAGCCGAGCGGGAAAGCGGGAGATGCCCACGGAGGTGCCCCTTTCAGGTCGAGGGAGCTACTTGCTCCGCATAAATAATAATGAGCGTGAACGCTTGCTCTTCTATCAGTGAGGCCGCGGTAAAGTCTACTGATATTTCAGGGTTTTACGATTGGGCAGGCGCTGTAAGCCCCCGTCTTAAACGGCGTTTCTCGGACGTCACTCCAGGTGAGTTAGAACAAGTGTCCCGGGACCACCGGAAGACTGCTCGAGAGTCCGCCGTCGGCTGCGATCGCCTGGCCGTTCACGTAGCTGGCTTCGTCGCTCGCGAGGAACACCGCGAGATTCGCGATCTCGACCGGTTGTCCGTAGCGCTGCATCGGGTTCAGCTGCCCGATCTTGTGTTCTTTGCCGGCCGCTCGCGCGAACTCGAAGATCGGAGCGGTCATGCCCGTTTCGATCAGGCCGGGGCAGATCGCGTTCACCCGGATGCCTGTGCCCTTCAGCTGGTTCGCGGCGGTGGCGACGAGGTTCACCACGGCGGCCTTGCTCGCCGAGTACGGCGTCGGCCCGGCGCCGGAGCGCAGGCCGGCCACGGACGCGGTGCACAGAATCGAGCCGCTCCCGGCTTCACGCATCACCTTCGAAGCGTACTTGATCGCGAGGAACGGACCGATTAGATTCACCCGCAGGACGTTGTCCCAGTCGCTTGCCGTCAGTTCGAAGAAGGGGGCGGGCGGCCCCGGGACGCCGGCATTCGCGTATACGACTTCGAGCCCGCCGTGGTCCTTCACGCATCGATCGACGAGTGCTTCGACGGCGGCCTCGTCGCCGACGTCGGTCGTCGCCGCCGCCGCGGTGCCGCCGGCGGATTGGATCTCGCTCACCGTTTGGCCGATCGCTTCTTCGGCGAGGTCGACCGCCAACACGGAGGCTCCCTCTTCCGCAAAGCGCTTCGCGGTTGCTCGACCGATGCCGCTGCCGGCACCCGTGACGATGGCGCGCTTCCCTTCTAGACGACCCATGCTCGCTTCTCCTCCCGGTGATGGTCCCCGAGTTGGGACCTCCACATCGGATATCCCAGAGAAGCCCGCCGCGCACCCGAGCTAGTGTGCCTGGGTGCGTGTCGTCCAGCGGACGATGTGGTCTTCGGTGACGAGGCCGAGGAGCTGGCCGGCCGCGTCGACGACCGGCAAGAAGTCGAGTTGGTTCTCCACCATGCGCTTGCCCGCGTCGAGCACGGGCTCATCGGGGCTCGCCGTGGTGAGCTTCGCGTCGACCGCCCGACCGACGGCAAAGCGTCCCAGCATGCGGGCACGGTCTTCCGTGTTGAGTTTCGCCGGCACCTGCGGCGAGGCGAAGAGCAGATCGCGCTGCGTGAGTACGCCGATGAGCCGCGCCTCGCGATCGACGACCGGAAGGTGGCTGAGGCGGCGGCCGCGCATGAGCTCGTGGGCCCGTTGCAGCGAGTCGTCCACGCCGACCGTGGCGACGTTCCGGCTCATGAGGTCTGCGACCGTCGGTCCGCGCGAAAGGCGCGAGGCGGCTTGCATGGCTTCGGACTTCCTCCACAGCGCACGGCGCGTCTCGTAGAGTGCGGCGTCGAGTGCGTTGCCGATCCGTTCGATGTCGGGGACGAGTGCGGGATCGGCCACGGCACAGATCGAGATGCGATCGGCATAGCTCGCGGCTGCGAATGCGAGGCCTACGTCGAGGAATAGTGGCGCAATTGCGTGGATCTCGGTGATCTTCTTGCCGCAGACGTGCAGCGCCTGCTTCGGCCCCGGCACGTTGGTGCACAGCGTGTTCACCATCGAGAGATCCGATGTGGCGCTCAGAAGAGACGCTTCAGTGAACGAGGGCAGGGCCCCGGCAACCGCGAGGACCATGGTCGTGGCGCGGGCCTGCTTGCGCTCTTTCAGGTTCCGCATCTCGTCGCGGACGCGGTACAGGCGCTCGGCGGGGTCCGCGACGTCGACCGGCAGGCGTGGGAACATCGCTGTGACCTGGTTTCCGGGCTTCGCCTCGTCGCCTTTCTCACGGATGCTCGCCGGGACGATGCAACGCAGGGCGCCGTCGTCGGCCGAGTGTCCGTTCTGGAGCGCGTACGTTCGCAGGGCACCGGAGACGATCGCGAGCACGGCATCGTTGATTGTGCCGTCGGCGGCGACCTTCAGCGAGGTGAACTCGTCCATCGGATACGAGCGCCACACGATTTGGCGTCCTTGTCCGAGGCTTCCGTTCCAGGGCATGTTGGCCGGCGGTTCCTCGAGGAACGATGCGATGGTCTCGGCGGCTTCGGCGAGATCGCGTATTCCGCGCGTCGCGGTGCCGCGTGGATCGGCCAGGGCTTCGGAGAGCAGTCCCACGAGGCCGCCGTCAGGCTTGCGCTCGGGGCGCTCGGTCGTCGGTGCGTCGGCCGGGTCGGCCGCGGCAAGAGGGATGGCGGCCAGCTTCTCGGGGACCTTCGCCACGCCGTCAGCGATCGTCTCGAGGACGTGGAAGCCGCTGATCCCGTCGTTCATGCTGTGATGGACCTTGCACAACAGCGCGGCGCGTCCGTGCTCGAGTCCCTCGATCAGATGGATTTCCCAGCGGGGCCGATCCGAAGGGAGGGCCGTCGTGACCAGCGTCTCGAGGACGTGCGAGAGCTTTTCGCGATCGCCCGGCCGGGGAATCGCGACGTGTCGGATATGTCGGCGGGTGTCGTACTCCGGGTCGTCTCGCCAGACAGGCCAGCCGAGGTCGAATTTCGCGCGGATCGGCATCTGGCGGAAGCGCGGGAACTCGGCGAGGCGCTCGTCGAGAGTCTCCACCAGGGCATCGAGGCCCGGCGAGGTGTCGAGCATGGCCACGCAGCCGATCTGGAAGTTCTGGTGGGGCTTCTCCAGAAAAAGGAAGCCGGCATCGAGTGCGCTGAGCTTCTCGTCGCCCGATTCGTCCTCGGCGGTGATGGCTTCGACGGCATCCGTCACCCAAGAGAATGGAGCTTCTTGCGCCGGAGCAGCCTCCGGCTCTGCCGGTCTAGAGCCCGATCGCTCCTCCGCGACTTCTACCTTTGCCCCACGACCCACGACCTTCCAGCCGCCCCGCGAGCGGTCCACCTTCTTCATCCCTCACCCCACACCGCTCGAGAGCCTGCCGGCATCCCCCCTGGTTGCCGACATCCCCGACTCAAGACGCCACGACAATACCAGGCTTTCGCGGGGGCTTCCATATGGCCCCCGCGAAAAGCTACGGGTGTGAGGCCTAATCTTGGCTTGCGAACGGCGGCCCCGGGCGGCCTGGTATTCCTCGGACGCGATCACGTCGAGGAAGGACTGGCGGTTCGGGCACTGAACGAGCGCGATCGAGTCGAAGGTCTCGTCGAAGTCGCCGATCACGGTCGAATCGAAGCTGCCCATTTAGATCGCTTTGGCGCCGATCTTCGCGTAGGCAGCTTCGCCGCCGTCCTGCTTGAAGCGTACAATGTTCAGCATGACGACCCGCCCGTCGCCTGCGTGATTGGCTAGAGCCTCGATCTGTTCCTGTGTCGGTTGCGTGGGCATCTCACTGCACTGGGTGCGGCTTTGGGGCGCGGCTTTTGGGGTGCCGCGTCGCGTCCGTGCGGGCCGGGCTGACACAGCAGTGCGCCAAAGGTGGCACAGGTGTAGGGCCGCACCGTGCTCGGGCGAGTGCTCGAGGAGGAAACTCCTGGCTCTTTCATCGGGGTTCGCAATGGCACGGGCGATGCAATCTCGGTGGGGTGTGTCGCATGCGCCATCGTACGGACCAACAACGATGGGCTCGTTCTTCTGGCTCACCCTGCCGAACTCGGTCCGGGTCCCCCCTGGGGTTGGAGGATCTGTTTGGTGATCGCACTTGCCGGTGCCTTCGGGCTCGCGAGTGCGTGGCTCTTACGCACTCTGCGGGGAAGGCACCGGCTCGGCGATGTGGGCGGGCGCGCCTAGATCTCGTTGATGAAGATGATCTCGGGCGGGCCGGCCATGACAGCAACGAACGCCTTCCCGTGAGCGCCGAGATTCTCGCCGTGCTTCGCGAAGGCGGCGTCGTCGGCGTACTTCTCATAGAAGACGAACATCGTCGGATCGTCTTTGCGCTGGTGCGCGACGTAGGCGAGCGTGCCTTCCTCGTTGGCAAGCGTGTCGGTCGCGAGTTTGCTGAAGAACGTCTTCGCTTCGTCGACCTTGTCTTCCTTCACTTTGATGTTCGCGATGATGCTGGGCATGACGAGTTCCTTTCGTTGTCCTGGGGTCAGTTGATCTTTGCGAGCACGTCGTCGCCGAGGCGGGCGAGGCCTTCCATGGGCTTCTCGCCGAGTGCTTGCAGAGGGATGATGAGGCGCTCGACGCCGAGATCGCGGTAGCGGGGAAGGGCCTCTTCGACCGGCTCCATCACCGGGATGTACATCGTGCTGATCTCGATCGTCGAGCGATCGCGACCTTCGGCTGCGCACGCTTCGTCGAGCGCCGGCAGGAGCGCGGCCACCTGGTCGGCCGATGCAGCGGGTGCGTACCAACCTTGCCCGTAGCGCGCGACGCGCTTCAGGGCGTTCTTCTTCGATCCGCCGATGATGAGCGGGAGGGGACTCTGGACGGGCACGGGGTAGCTCTTGAAGCCGGTCCACTTGATGAAGTCGCTCTCGTGCTCGACGGTGTCGCCGGACCAGACCTTGCGCATGGCCTCGACGTAGTCGGCGAACCGCGCACCGCGACGCTCGAAGGGCACGCCGAGCGCCTCGAACTCTTCTTTGAGCCAGCCGATCCCGATCCCCAGCATGAACCTGCCGCCCGACACGAAGTCGAGACTGGCCGCCTGCTTGGCGAGCATGAGCGGGTTCGATTGCGGGAGGATGTTCACGCCGGTGCCGAGGCGGAGCTTCTTGGTGTGCTGCGCTATGGCCGACAGCGCGATCAGCGGATCGACGAAGTTGGTCTCCGGTGTCGCGCCCATCTTCCCATCCGCGCTGTAGGGATAGGCCGATTCGTAGTTCTCGGGAACGAGAGCATGCTCGAACGTCCAGATGGACTCGAGGCCGACCTCTTCGGCGGTCTGTGCCATTTTGATCATCATGTCGACGTTCGTGACGCCGACGTTGCAGGGGATGAGTCCGATCTTCATGGGGTGGTCTCCTTCAAGACGCCCAGGCGGCGAGTTGGACCGAGCGTTCGCGGTGGTCGGAGGGGGTGCCCAGGAAAGCGCGGTCGAACATGGCGCGCTTGAACCAGATCTGGACGTCACACTCCCAGGTGAATCCGATGCCGCCATGCGCTTCGACGCTGTCGCGTGCGATCTGCATGTAGCGATCGGTGATGTGCGCCTTCGCGATCGCGGCGACGCGCTCGGCTTCGCCCGGAACGTGGTCCTGGGCGTAGGCGGCGAACCAGTACAGCCCGCGGTTGGGTTCTACTTCGACCGCCATGTTGGCAAGTTGGTGTTTCAGACCCTGGAAGCTGCCGATGGTCACGCCGAACTGTTCACGGGTCTTTGCGTACTCGACGCACATATCGAGGAGACGTTGGGAGCCGCCGAAGGCATCGGCGGCGAGAAGAGAGAGGCCGACGTCGCGGACCGCGCTCGAGGCGGCGGCACCGGAGGCCAGGATCTCGCACGGGGTGTTCTCGAAGCGGACGTGATTCGCCCGCCGCGTGAGGTCCGCGCAATCCACGGGCTCGAGCGTCAGGCCGGCGGCGCCCTTCTCCACGACACCGAGTTGTCCGCCGGCGAGGCCGACGACGATCACGTCGGCGGCATCCGCGGACGTTACGAACTCCTTCGTGCCCGAGAGCGGACCCTCGCCCGACAGGGCCCATTGATCGGGCTCCCACACGCTACCGGCTTCGGCGAGAGCGACCGTGCCGATCCGCTCGCCGGAAGCGAGTCCGGGGAGCCAACGCTTCTTTTGCTCGTCGCTACCGCCGAGCGAGATGGCGTGGGCGGCGAGCACGTGGCCCAGGTACGGCCCGGGTGTGGCGTGGTAGCCGAGAGTCTCGGCTACGACCGCCAGGTCGAGGACTTCGAGCGCGGCACCGCCGTAGTCGGCGCTGATGGCGAGGCCAGGGATGCCGAGATCGGAGAGCGCCTTCCAGAGGGTGGCATCGTGTTCGCCCGATTCGAGGCTCTTGTGGATTTCCGTCACGGGGCACTGCTTCTCCGCGAGCTGCCCCACGGTTTCCTGCAGCATTCGCTGCTCGTCGGTCAGATCGAAGTTCACTTGGAGCTCCTCGTGGCGGCGGCGTCCCGGGGCAGGCCGAGGCCGCGTTCCGCGATGACGTTGCGTTGGATGTTCGCGGTCCCGCCGGCGACGGCGATGCCGAGCGAATACATATAGGCGCCGATCCAGCTCTGGCTGTCCTTCGCGGGCGTGCCGAGGTGGGCCCCGCCGGCCGAGAGCATGCCGTCTGCACCGAGGAGGTCCATCGAGAGCCGCGAGACGTCGTGCTGAATGTTGGTCGAGAAGAGCTTCATCATGAGCTGCAGGATCCCGACGGCCTCACCCTTCGCGTCCTTCGTCAGCTGACGGAAGCCGGAGTACTTATGGGCCTGCACGTAGCCTTCGAGCGTCGCCAGGCGCTGCCGGATTCCCGGGTCTTCGATCGCGGGTCGTCCGTTGCGCAGTGTGCCCTTCGCGAGCCGCGCGAGTGCGTTCAGGGACTCCTCCGTGCGACGCGCGCCGCCGATCGAGTTGCGCTCGTGCTTCAGCGTCGTGCGCGATACGAGCCAGCCTTCGCCTCGCTCGCCGACGATCCAGTCGCGGGGAGTACGAACGTCGGTCAGGAAGACTTCGTTGAAGTCCGCCGTGCCGGTCATAGTGCGCAGCGGCCGGACTTCGACGCCCGGCTGCTTCATGTCGATCAGCAGGTAGGAGATGCCCTTGTGCTTTGGCGCGTCGGGCTCGGTGCGTACGAGACAGAACATGTAGTCGGCGAGGTGTGCGCCGCTGGTCCACACCTTCTGGCCGTTGATGACCCACTCGTCGCCGTCGAGATCGCCCTTGGTTCGAAGCGAGGCGAGATCACTCCCCGAGCCGGGCTCGCTGTAGCCCTGGCACCAGATCAGCTCTCCCGTGAGCGTCGACGGGATGAACTTCTCTTTCTGCGCCTCGGTGCCTCGCTCGAGCAGCGTCGGTGCGAGCATCGAGGGCCCGATTCCCAGGGGCTCCCCCGGGGCGCGGGCGCGGCCGAATTCCTCGCGGATGATCTGCGCCTTCAAAGGGTGGGCGTCCTGCCCGGAGCCGCCGTATTGCTTCGGGAAGTGGCGGTAGAGGTAACCGGCCTCGATCGCGAGTTGCCGGAACTTCTGCACCGCGTCGTCGCCCTTGCGGGGCCAGTTCTCGGCGAGAAAGGCCTTTACCTGCTCGCGAAAACTCTCGAGCTCACTGTCGTAAGTCAGGTCCAATGCGTGCTCCTTTTGATTCTGTGGGACAGATCCTTTATGGCGGGCGTACTGCCAATATATGGGGTTCGCAACTGGCCGCGCTTGCGGCCCGGGTGGGCTCGGTTTAGCGGACGAGCGTGAAAGAGGAACAGTGACGGTATCGCAGAAGAACGGGCACGAAGGCGAGGAGGCCGACGGCCGGCGTCGTCGCTCTCAGCACAGCCGTGAGGCGATCGTGAGCGCGATGTTCGAGCTGATCGGCGAGGGCGATCTACGGCCTTCTGCGCAGCGAATCGCAGACCGCGCGGGCGTCGGCATCCGGACAGTGTTCCGCCACTTCGATGAGATGGATCGGCTCTTCGCCGAGATGAGCGAACGGCTGCGGGCCACCATCGCTCCCCTTCTGTCGGTCGAGGTGCCGACGGGTTCGGTGGCCAGGCGCGCGAGCGGACTCGTGGCGGTTCGCTGCGACATCTACGAGCGCATTGGGCCGTACAAGCGTTCGGGGAATCTGCAACGGTTCAGCTCGCCCTATCTGCGCAAGGCCCACCGGGCGACGATTCGCGACTTCCGGATCGATCTCGAACGCTGGCTGCCCGAGGTCGGAGCCGCGACGCCGCGAGTCGCGAATGCGATCGAGGCGATGGTTTCGTTCGAATGTTGGGATCGGCTTCGTACCGATCAGAAGCTCAATCAGAAGGATACGCGCGAAGCGATGGAAACTGCGGTGGGTGCGGTGGTTGCGGCATCTCTGAAGCCACGCGCTTAGTCGACCCCAAGGAGGAATTCATGAAGAAGATCTTCTTCGGCCTGCTGGCTCTCATCCTCGTCGTGGGCGCGCTCGCATACGCCTTTCGCCGGCCGCTCACCATGGTCGCAATCTCGCGGGTGGTTGCGGGCCGGATGGCGGTCGATTTCATCGGTAAGCTCCCGGATGGTCTGCATGTGGGGCTCTGCGGTGCGGGTTCGCCCTTGCCGGACCCGATCCGTTCGGGGCCGTGCGTTGCAGTCGTTGCCGGCGATCGGTTCTTCGTCGTCGATAGCGGTACCGGAAGCAGCCGGAACCTGAATCAGATGGGTATGGCGCAGGGGCAGATCGACGGGATCCTCCTCACGCACTTCCACTCCGACCACATCGATGGGCTCGGTGAGTTGCTGATGCAGCGCTGGGTGAACGGTTCGCACACCCTCCCGACCCCGCTTCACGGACCACGCGGCGTAGAAGCGATTGCGGCCGGCTTCAACCAGGCGTACGCGCAGGACGCCGTGTATCGCACCGCTCATCACGGCGAGGACATCGTTCCGCCCTCGGGCACGGGGGCGATGGCCCATCCGTTTCCTCTGCCGGCTCCCGGACAGGGTGTGAAGATCATCGAAGACGGCGATCTCACCGTCACGGCGTTCGCCGTCGATCACGAGCCGGTGCGTCCGGCCGTCGGTTACCGGTTCGACTACAAAGATCGGTCGGTTCTCATCAGTGGCGACACTTCGAAGTCCGAGAACCTGGCGCAGTTCGCCGAGGGGGTCGACCTCCTCGTGCACGAGGCTCTGGCGCCGCAACTCGTGGGCCTACTCAGCGACGGGGCCGCGAACGCCGGGCGCCCGAAGATCAAGAAGATCACGGAGGACATCCTCACGTACCACGCGACTCCGGTCGAGGTGGCCGAGATCGCACGCGATTCGGGTGCCCAGGAGCTGCTCTTCTACCACGTCGTGCCGCCGCTGCTTCTGCCCACGATGGAAGAGATCTTCGTGGAAGGCGTCGCGGAGACCTACAGCGGTCCGGTCCGAGTCGGAAAGGACGGCACCTTCCTGAGCCTGCCGACCGGCTCGAAAGAGATCGCACACCAGGACCTCTTGTAGTGTCTCTTCGTAGTCGCATCGGGACCGAGCTTGCGGCCGGGCTGACCAGTCGCGGGCTGCGCGACTTCCGGCGGAGTGTCGCCGAGACGCGTCGGCGGATCGGCGGCAAGACACATCAGGTTCACTACTTTCACCAGGTCGACGACCCTTACAGCCACCTGGCCGCGCAGCTTCTCGGGCCTCTCGTCGCGCGGTACGAGGTTGATCTCGTGCCGCACCTCGTGGGCGATGCCGACGCGGTCCCCGAGCCCGAGATGTTGGTGGCGTACGCGCGCAAGGATGCCGCCGACATCGCTCCGGGGTACGGTATGGAGTTTCCGGGGGACGCGACGCCCCCCGAGGCGGATGTCGTTCGCACCGCTACACGACTTCTGGCCGACGTTTCGCCGGAGGTGTTCGTGGCGCGTGCAGCGTCTGTCGGCACGGCGCTGTGGTCGGGCGACCGGGGCGCTCTCGAGAAGCTTTCGCAGGAGATGCAGGCCGCGGACGCGGACACGGCGCGCGCTGCGGTCACGGCCGGAACGGCGCTGCGAAAGCGTATGGGCCACTATTCCGGAGCGATGTTTGCGTACGGTGGGGAGTGGTACTGGGGAGCAGATCGTCTCGGTCATCTCGAAGAACGGCTTCGTCTGCTCGGCTTGGCGCGCGACGCTTCCGACGTGTCGGACCTCGTTCGTCGTCCCGGCCCGGGGTATCTCCCCGGCGCGGAGCCGGATGCGCCACCCGTGCTCGAGTACTTCCCCTCTCTACGCAGCCCATACACGTACATCTCCATGGAGCGGGTGTACGACCTTCCTCGACGGTACGGCATCGAGCTGCGGCTGCGGCCGGTCCTTCCGATGGTCATGCGGGGCATGACCGTGCCGGTGCCCAAGCGGATGTACATCACCCTGGACACCAAGCGAGAAGCCGAGGACGAGGGCGTGCCCTTTGGTCGGGTCTGCGACCCGGTCGGCGAGCCGGTGGAGCGAGGGTTCGCGCTGTACCCGCACGCGTGCCGCCTGGGTCGTGGCGGGGAGTACCTCCTGTCCTTTGCGCGCGGCGTCTTTGCCGAAGGGATCGATGCCGGGACGGAAGATGGCCTGCGTCGGATCGCCGAGCGCGCCGGGATCGACTGGGATGCGGCGCAAGAGGGCCGTTCCGACGAAAGTTGGAAGGAAGAGCTCGAGGAGAATCGTGCCGCGATGTTCGAGGCCGGCCTGTGGGGCGTCCCGAGCTTCCGGCTTCTGGCCGGCGGCGGGCACGCCGAGTTCGCCACGTGGGGGCAGGACCGGATCTGGCTCGTCGAGCGCGAGATCCAGCGTCGCCTCGCCTGAAGACTCCTCCACGCGCGCTCTGTGTCGCAGGGGCCTCCGCTCGAACTTGAACGGCTCGCAGCCAAATAGCATAAGAAATGCCAATACTGAGACCCTCCAGTCCTGGGCTCAGTCAACGAGAAGAAGCCCCCCTGAGAGAAGTCGTCCTCGTATCGACGCCGTGCCCAGGAGGATCGATGGCAAGCGACGAAACGCCCAGTATGTTGTGATCACGATGTGTGTCGGCGGCGGTATGGGCGCGGCCGGCCTCTTCAAAGTCGCTTGAGCGACCTCCACGACGAAGGAGACATTTCATGAAGCTCGGACTCAACGCGGGCGGCTTTGGCCCGCAGATTCGCATCGACATCGAACGCATCCAGAAGGCTGAGAAGCTCGGCTACGACTCCGTCTGGTCGGCGGAGGCCTGGGGCAACGATGCGATAACGCCGCTCGCCTGGATCGCGGCACAGACCAAGACCATCAAGCTCGGTACGGCCATCATGCAGATGCAGGCCCGCACGCCGGCGATGGCCGCGATGCAGGCGATGACGGTCGATCAGCTTTCGGGCGGTCGCATGCTCGTCGGGATCGGACCTTCGGGCCCGCAGGTCATCGAGGGGTGGCACGGCCAGGCGTACGGCAAGCCGCTCAAGCGCACCCGTGAGTACATCACGATCATGCGCGAGATCTTCAAGCGCGAGAAGCCGGTCGAGTTCCAGGGTGAGTTCTACCAGATGCCGTACAACGGTCCGGGCTCGTCCGGTTTGGGGAAGCCCTTGAAGAGCATCCTGCACGGTCGCGCCGACATTCCGATCTACACGGCGACGATCTCCCCGAAGGGCATCGAAACGGCGGCGCGCGTCGCCGACGGGTTCATCCCCATCTGGACCACGCCGTCGGGCCTCGGCACGTTCACCGAGAGCATTGAGGCGGGCTTCAAGAAGGCGGGCAACGGCAAGAGCTGGGACGACTTCGAGATCATGCCGACCGTCACCGTCATCATCAACGATGACCTCGAGGCTGTGCGTTCGATGGTGAAGCCGCATCTCGCGCTTTACGTCGGCGGCATGGGTGCCCGGGACAAGAACTTCTACAACGATCACGTCACGCGCCAGGGTTGGCCTGAGGACGCGAAGAAGATTCAGGACTTGTTCCTCGACGGGAAGAAGAAGGAGGCCGCCGCGGCGGTGCCGGATTCGCTCGTCGATGGTGTTGCGCTCATCGGTCCGAAAGAGCGTGTGCGCGACAAGGTCGCGGAGTGGCAGGAGAGCAAGGCCACCGCGCTGCTCGTCGGTGGCGATCCGAATTCGATCGAGACCCTCGCTGAAATGGTTCTGTAATACTGGCCCTTCGGCCCACGCGTCGCCTTCCCCGCGGCGCGTGGGCTACAGCCTTCGCTCGGTCGCCCCGGAAAAAGGGAGTAGGCGGATGCCCCGGGGTGCGGTTTAATGTCGGGAGCATGCGCTTCCCCCGGATTCTGACCCTCCTGACCGCCGTTGTCGTCCTCGTGGCGGTCCGTCCGGCAGCAGCCGCCTGGACCTTTACAGAGGTCGCGGCAAGTTCCGGGTTCGTCTACCAGCACGGCTTCACCGGCATTCCCATCGACATCGCGCAGGCGCAGACCTGGACGATTTCGGGCGGTGCGGCGGCCGCGGACTACGACCGCGATGGAGACATCGACGTGTACGCCGTTCGTGGGGACGTGGGTGCGAACCTGCTCTTCCAAAACGACGGCAATGGCAACTTCACCGAGGTGGGAGCTGCGGCCGGCGTCTCGGGGGCGCCTGTGGCCGGCTCTGGTCCCGTGTTCGCCGACATCGACGGCGACGGCTGGCCGGATCTTCTGGTCGGGGGCGTCGACGGCTCCGCGTCGGTGATCTACCGCAACAACGGAAACGGCACGTTCCAGAACGTGACCGGCACCGCCGGCTTCACGCCCTTCGGCGCCGTATTCTCGATGTCGCTCGGTGACTTCGACCATGACGGCGACCTCGACATCGCCGCGGTCCATTGGCTTTTCGATCTCCGCGTCACGCTTTGGCAGAACGATGGCGCCGGCGTCTTCACCGACATCACGGCGTCGTCGGGGCTTCAGGTCGGCCAGATCTATGGCTTCTCTCCGACGTTCTCCGACATCGACGGGGACGGTTGGGTGGATCTTCTCGTCGGTGCGGACTTCGGCACCAGTCGCGTGTTCCGCAACCTGACGAACGGGACCTTCACGGAGACCACGACGGCCATGATCGACGACGAGAACGGAATGGGCGCGGCCGCGTTCGACTACGACAACGACGGTGACGTTGATTGGCTCGTGACGAGCATCTGGGATCCGAACCAGACTTCCGAGGGGAATTGGGGCATCAGCGGGAACCGCCTGTACCGGAATCTCGGCAACGGCGTTTTCGAAGACAGGACCACCGCGGCCGGTGTGCGCGAGGGCTACTGGGGTTGGGGCGCCTGCGCGCAGGACCTCGACCAGGACGGCCACATGGACGTGTTTCACACCAATGGCTTCGGTGAGGGAGCGGCGGGCGAGTTCGTCGCGGATCCGTCCCGGCTCTTTCACGCGCAGGGGAACGGCACGTTCTCCGAGACCTCGGCCGCGCTCGGCATCGTCGACACCGGCCAGGGGCGCGGCGTACTCTGCTTCGACCACGACGGCGACGGTGATCTCGACGTGTTCGTGGCGAACAACGGGGGCGCACCGACGCTCTATCGCAACGACGACCCGACCGGGAATTACCTGCGGGTGCGGCTCACGAGCGCTTCGGGGAATACGGAGGGCATCGGTGCGGTCGTGCGGGCGACCATCGGCGCCGTAACGCAGATGCGGGAGATCCACGCCGGGACGAACTTCGCCTCGGCGTCCCCTGCAATTGCCCACTTCGGTACGGGTGCTGCCACGACGGTCGATGCGATCCAGGTCGAGTGGCCCGACGGTCAGATCACGACGCAGATGTCGGTCGCGGTTGGACAGGAGATCGTGATTTTGAAGGAGACGCCGGCGGCCGTTCCGGGGCCGGGGCCATGGCTTCTGATCCTCCTGTTCGCGTCGATGGGCGCCGGTTGGATCGCGTGGGCGCGCGCCGCGAGGAATTGACACAAAACCTGCCATTATGTCAGGTTCCGGTCCGTGGCCAACGAATACGTGATCTATGGACCGTCGATCAGCCTCTTTACGCGGAAGCTCCAGGCGGCGTTTCGATTCTACGGTGTCCCCTTCCGCACTGAGATGCCGGACCAGGACATCGGAGGTCGGGCGGCGACGCACCAGGTCCCGGTTCTGCTGACTCCGGAGAACTGGGCGATCGCCGATACGACGCCGATTCTCGGCACGCTCGATGCGCGCTTTCCGGCGCGTCGCTTGTTCCCCGCAGGGCCTGCAGGCGTCCTCACGCACATCGTAGAGGAGGTCCTCGACGAGTGGTTCGCGCGAACGATGGTGCACTACCGTTGGCACTACGAGGTGAACACGGTGCACACGGTGAGCGAGCTCCTTGGTAAGGAGGTCACGGTCGAAGAGGCGCGCGCGTTTCCCCTTGCTCAGTGGGGCCCGCGCGCGTGCCGAGCCACCGGCACGGAAAGCGAGCACCAACAGAAGGCGGCCGAGACGGAGTACCTCGCGATGCTCTCGGCGCTTGAAGAGCAGCTCGGGTCGACGCGTTACGCCCTCGGCGATCGTCCGACCGCCGCCGACGCGATTCTTCTGGGCGGCCTGCGCGCGCATACCAACAATGACCCGATCCCCGACCTGAGCGCGTTTCCCCGCATCCTCGCGTGGGACACTGAGGGGGCCCATCGATGGGACGGCACGGGTTCGATTGCTCCTCCGCCCGAAGTGACGCCGTTTGCCGAGCACATCCTGCGGATCGCGCGTGATCAATACGCCCCGTTCGTGCTGGGAACCCGGGCGGCCCTGGCGGAGGGACGCAAGGCCTTCACGGTCGACACCTACGGAGAAGAGGTGAGCTACCTCGCGCGTCCGTACCCGGAGCAATCCCGTCAGTACGTGATAGAACGCATTCGTACGCAGCTCGACGACTCGCAGCGCAAGGACGTCCTCGCTTGGATTGACTCCTGTGGACTCGCCGACTGCTTCCGACCGGAGGACTGAAGGATGATCGATCTCTACACCTCGCCCACGCCGAACGGATGGAAAGCCTCCTGTACTCTCGAAGAGCTCGAGCTTCCCTACGAGGTGCATCCGATCGATCTGAGCAAGAACGTCCAGAAGGAAGACTGGTTCCTTGCGATCAGCCCGAACGGCCGCATCCCAGCGATCGTCGATCGCGATGCGGACGACTTCGCGGTCTTCGAGTCCGGTGCGCTCATGATCTACCTCGCGGAGAAGGCCGGTAAGCTCCTGCCGACCGATCCCAAGGGGCGCTCCAAGGTCATCCAGTGGGTGATGTTCCAGATCGGTGGCGTCGGCCCGATGATGGGCCAGGCGAATGTCTTCTTCCGGTACTTCCCCGAGAAGCTTCAGCCCGCGATCGATCGCTACCAGAATGAATGCCGCCGCCTCTTCGAGGTCGTCGACACCCACCTCGCCGACCACGAGTGGCTCGCCGACGACTTCTCGATCGCCGACATTGCCAATTGGTGCTGGATGCGAACCTACAAGTGGTCCGGCGTCTCCCGCGACGGCCTCCCCCATCTCAAGCGCTGGATGGACACCCTGAAGGAGCGCCCGGCCCTCCGCCGCGGAATCGACATCCCCGTTCAGGTCCCCAGCATGGCCAAGGACCAAAAAGCCCAGGCCGCCTTCGCCAAGAACGCCCAAAAAATCCTCCAACGCTGAGGTAGGGACGTTGGTTAGTCTCGGCTTTTTCGTTTAGTCCCCATCGATCTCTTGCACAAACAAACCGGCTTGCCGGTTTGTGTGAGATCGGGTAGCCTCAGCTCATGGTCGAGGCAGCGGCAAGCACCCCGAAGCGGGTCCGGCGGAATCAGACGCAGAGGCGGACGGAGACGAATGCGCGGCTTCTCGACGCGACGCTCGAGTGCCTGATCGAGCGCGGCTACTCCGGAACGACCACCACCGAAATCGAGGGCCGTGCGGGCGTATCGCGCGGCGCACGGCTGCACTACTACCCGACGAAGGCGCGGCTCTTGAGCGCTGCGGTCGCGCATCTCTATGGGCGGATTGCCGCTCGATACGCGGAAGCAATCGAGCACGTCGATCCCGACGGCGATCGATTCCACGAGGGCTACCGCCTTCTGTGGGACACCTACAAGGACCCGGCGTTCGCCGCGGTTCTGGAGCTTCTTCTCGCGGCGCGTACCGACCCCGAGCTTCGTGCCGCGCTGCAGGAGACCTCGGGCGGATATCAGAAGGACGTCCGCAAGAGAGCGAATACGTACTTCCCCGACCTCGCACATCACGATGCCGACGGCCTGCTCGAGTCGCTGCAGGCGATGATGACGGGGCTCGCGTTGCAGAGGTTGGTCTTTGGCGACGACGGACGTCGCCCGCTAGCGCTCGATGTCGTCGAGCGAATGGTGAACGAAACCTTCGCGCCGAAGGCGACCGCCGCGGTGACACGCAAGAAGGCGAAAGGATGAATGCGATGGGTGAAAATCAGATCACCGATGAAATGGTGGAGTCGTACAAGCGCGATGGCTACGTCGTCGCACGCAACTTGATCCCGCAGTCCGATCTGGACCGCCTGACCGAACGCTTGGAGGCCATCGTGACCGGCACCGTGCCGAGTGCCGACGGGATGGTTGTGATGAAGGACGTCATGGTCGCAAAGGGCGCCGTGATTCCGGGGGGCGACATGGAAGCCGTCGCAAAGATCCAGTTCTACGAGAACGACCCCGTCCTCGACTCCTATACGACCCACGACCAGATCCTCGATTGTATCGAGCGCTTCGTCGGCCACGACGTGCAGGCGATCCACACGATGCTGATCAACAAGCCCCCCAACGTGCAGGGGCATCACCCGCTGCATCAGGACCTGCTGTACTTTCCGTTCCGCCCGGCCGAGAAGCTCGTCGCAAGCTGGACTGCGCTCGAGAAGGTGACGCGTGAGAATGGATGCCTGGTCGTCGTACCCGGCAGCCACAAGGGCGAGCTCCTGCCGCACGGCAATCCGCCCGATCTCGAATGGTTGAACGGCGGCTACTGGGGCGTGCTCGACATCGGTGATCAGAAGGAAAAGCGTGTCCATCTGGAAATGGAGCCCGGGGATACGGTCTTTTTCCACCCGATTCTCCTCCACGGTTCCGGCCGGAACCGCACTCAGGGCTTCCGCCGTGCCATCTCGGCGCACTACGCCGCGGTCGACCTCGACTGGGTGTGGAAGACCGGTGAGATCTTCGGTGGCCGCAAGTTCCGGATCGTCCGAGGTGATCGGGCCGGTACGTTGTGGGCCGGAGAGCAGGGCGGGGGCGACATCGATCCGCTGGAGTTCCTCGACATCGGCCTCCCGAACGCGGGCCCGTAGCCGGCGCGGGCACCCGATTGGCACATCGGACCGTTCCCGTGGCATGGGTGCCGTATGGATTTCATCGTAAACCGACAGAACCTGCGCGAGGGAAAATTCGAAACGAAGGCGGCCCCAGAGCTGGTGGACGGCCAGGCGCGTCTTCGGATCAAGAAGTTCGCCTTCACCGCGAACAACGTCACCTACGGCGCCGTCGGTGAGATGATCGGCTACTGGAACTTCTTCCCGGCCGAAAAGGGCTGGGGGCGAATCCCCGTTTGGGGCATCGCTGCCGTCGACGAGTCGCGCAACCCCGATCTTCCCGAAGGCGAGCGGTTGTACGGCTACCTCCCGATGTCGACCGAGCTCGTGATCGAGCCGGGTGGCGTAACCGGTCACGGCCTCTTCGATGCTTCGGCGCACCGTGCGGAGTTGCCCGTCGTCTACAACCAGTACACGCGCCTCGCTGCGGAGACCGGTTACGACCGGGCGCAAGACGATCGCCGCATGCTCCTACACCCGCTCTTCCTGACCTCGTTCTTGATCGACGATTTCCTCGACGACAACGACCTCTTCGGCGCGAAGACCGTGGTGGTGCTCAGCGCTTCGAGCAAGACGGCATTCTCTCTTGCGTTTCTTCTCAGCCAGAATCGTGACTGCAACGTCATCGGTCTCACGTCTGCGGGCAACGTGGACTTCGTCGAGGGCCTCGGCTGCTACGATCAGGTCGTCTCGTACGCCGACATCGGTAGCCTGCCGGCGTCCGACCCCACGGTGATCGTGGACATGGCGGGCAACGCCACGGTCCTTCGGGCCGCACACGAACATCTGGGTGACGCCGTGAAGTACAGCTGCCAGGTCGGCATGACGCACTGGGAAGAGGGCGGAGGCGGGGGCGACCTCCCCGGCGTGAAGCCGCAGTTCTTCTTCGCACCGTCCCAGGTCGACAAGCGCCGCGAGGACTGGGGCGCCGCGGGCTTCCAGAAGCGGAGTGCGGATGCCTGGCAGGGCTTCCTCGGTGCGACGGGTGGGTGGCTCGACATGGTCCATGGTCGCGGGTCTGAAGCGGTCGAGCGCGTCTATCTCGATACCGTCGAAGGTCGCATTTCGCCCAAGCAGGGCCACATTCTCTCGCTCGAGTAGTCCGATGGCACCGGAGACGACCTCAGCCGCGGAGGACCTCGATGCGTTTCGTGCCGAGGTGCGGACGTGGATGGAGCAGAACCGTCCGCCCCAACCGGGTTTCGTGCTTCCGCAGACGATGCTCTTCGTCACGACGGAGGAGCAGTTCACATACCTGCGCGATTGGCAGGCGAAGGTCTACGCCGCGGGCTTCGTCGGGGTCGAGTGGCCGTCCGAGTACGGAGGCGGAGGGCGGGCGCGCGGACATCAGCGTGTCGTCGACCAGGAGATGGCCCGCGCCGGCGTGCCGTTTCTGATCAACCTGGTCGGGCTCGCGTGGGCCGGCCCCGTGATTCTCGCCTACGGGACGGAGGCGCAGAAGAAACGCTTCATCGCGAAGATCCTGCGCGCCGACGAGATTTGGTGCCAGGGTTTCAGCGAGCCGTCCGCGGGCAGCGATCTCGCGTCGCTGCAGACGCGCGCGGTGCGAAACGGTGATCAGTGGAACGTGAACGGCCACAAGGTGTGGACGTCGCTCGGCCGCTTCGCCGACCAGATGATCCTGCTCGCGCGAACCGACCCCGGTGCGCAGAAGCATGCGGGCATTTCCTTCTTCCTCTCGCCGATGAAGACCGACGGAGTCGAGGTGGCGCCGCTCACGAAGATCACGGGTGAGGGCGGCTTCAATCAGATCTTCTTCGCCGACGCGAAGTTCCCCGCGGATCGTCTCCTCGGGCAGGAAGGGCAGGGCTGGGAGATCGCTCTGGCCACGCTCAACTTCGAGCGGGGTGCCGCCGAGGGCGCGGCGGGTGGAGGCAACAGCTCGAATTTCGACGTGGCTCGGACGATCGAGCTGGCGCGCCGGACGCAGCGATACGGCCGCCCGGCGACCCACGATCCGAGTGTGCGGGATCGTCTGGCTCGCTTCGCGATCGAGGCGGTGGCCATCCGGTTCGACCGTGTGCGGACGCGCATTCCAGGGCTGGTCGCGGACCGGCCCCTCGCGCTCCCGCTCATGGGAAAGGTCGTCGGGAGCGAGCATGCGCAGCGTCTCGCGGATTTCGGTTGCGAGCTGCAGGGCTATGCGGGGACCCTCACAAAGGGGGATCGGCATGCGATTGACGAGGGCGAATGGCAGCGCGCCTATTTGAATAGCTACGGCCTCACGATCGCGGGCGGGACGTCGGAGATCGTACGAAACATCCTCGGAGAGAAGGTCCTCGGCCTTCCCAAAACGAAATGAGCGCTCTCGAATCGATTTCGACACGCCTCGTGTACACCGAGGACCAGGCGCTCCTGCGCGACGAAGCCCGGCGTCTGCTGGCGGCGCGCGTTTCGATCGAAGCGGTGCGTGCGCTGCTCGACGACGACGGCGGGGACGATCCGGCGCTCTGGGCGGAGCTCGGCCGTATGGGTTGGCTCGGCCTGCTCACCGAGGCGGAGTACGGAGGCGCCGGTCTAGGCGCGGTGGAACTCTCTATCCTCGCCGAGGAGGCAGGCCGCACCCTGCTCCCCACGCCGATCCTTGCTCACTTGCTCGCGACGGCGGTGCTCGCACGCGGCGGCTCGACCTCCCAGCGGGCAGAGTGGCTTCCGCGTCTGGCCACGGGGGAATTGCGTGCCACGTGGGCTCACGTGGAAGCGAATGGCGCGTGGCGTGTTGCCGACACTTCGGTTGCCTCCGCCGGTGGGCGGCTCCACGGTACGAAGGCTTTCGTCTGGGCCGGCAACACCGCGGACGTGTTCCTCGTCCCCGTGCAGGTCGACGAAGAAGTTCGAATCGCGCTCGTTCCGAGCAACGCGGCCGGGGTGCGCGTCGAATCCGAGCAGACGCTGGATCGAACGAGGCGACAAGGCCGCCTCGTGTTGGTGGACGCCGAGCCGGTCGGACTCCTCGAGCGCCCTGCGGCGGAGGTGGAGCAGGACTTCTTGCCGCTCGCGTGGACGGCGATCGCAGCGGAGTCGGTCGGCGGTGCGGCGGCCGCGCTCGACAGGACGGCGGCCTACGCCGCCACGCGCGAGCAGTTCGGCAAGGCCATCGGGAGCTTTCAGGCGATCAAGCATCCTCTGGTGAACGTTCTGATCGATACGGAACAAGCACGCTCGCTCGTGTACGCGGCGGCGTGCGCAATCGATCAATCGAACGACGATGCCGTCCTGCTCGCACGGATGGCGAAGGCGCGGTCGAGCGATGCGTACGGGTTCGCCACGTCGCGGGCGATCCAATTCCACGGCGGATTCGGCTTCACAGAAGAATGCGACGCACACCTCTTCCGCCGTCGCGCGCTCGCCTCGCGTCCCGCGCTCGGCGACCCGGACCATCACCGAGCCGCGATCGCCGACCTGGTCCTCGGACCGTCGGCCGCCGGGGCGACGGCGCTGGACTAGGAGCCCTCTTGGGTCAGGCTCCTAGGCGACGAGCCCGGCGACGATCTTCACGACGGCCTCATCGGCCAAGGCGCGCATCTCGTCGTCGGTTCGGTCCTGGATGGGGTGCGGCAGAAAGACGGCCGCCGGGTCCGCACCCAGCGCCTTTGCCTGCGCGGCCCCGGCGTCCTCGAACTGAACCGTTGCCAGGTACACCCCGGGGATGCCGCGTCCTTCCAGATCTACGATGTCGTGCACACTGCACGACGTACAGCTTCCTCAATCGGCGAGGGCTTCGACGACCGCCTCGCACTGGACGGTGATCTGCTGCCGAAGATCCTCGGGCGCGGGCTTGGTGAACGTAGGCTTCCGGAATCGTTCGACTGTGGCGCCGCGCTCCTGCAGTCGAATCTGCAGTTGGTCGAGGAAGATGTCCCCGCGCGCCTTCGAGATGTCCAGCAGCCCGATCTTCTTCCCTTCGAGGGTATCGAGCCGGGGAAGGCGCACGCGGGTGGCGAGGTTTCGCTCGCTGGTCGGATCGAGGACGATGCGTCGTCGGTTCATGGTCGAATCTCCCTTGTGACGGGCTCGCTGCCCTCAGTTCCGGTGAGCCAGCCGTTCAGGATGACGGAAAAGAGGCCGGCGCCACCGCCGGCATGAACGATGTGGAGCGCGTCGGGTTTGAACTTCGGAAGCTGGGCATCCTTCATCTCGGGTGGGAGAGAGATGCCCTCGGTGATGCCGCCCGCGTCGCGCATGAGGTCGGCGCCCGTGAACCGGAGGATCTCGTGGAGCCGCTCCTTCAGCTTCGCCTTCGACCACCCGCCCTCTCGGAACACGCGAGCGTGCTCCGGGCCGATGACCAACATCGCGCCGAAGCCGATGATGAGCTTTGGATGATGCACGGCGCGCAGACAGCCGGCGAGCGATCGCGCGAGTGACTCGGGCTCGCGCGAGAGCTGGTCCACTATGTTGTGGGGGCTTTCGGCGGCGAACACAGTCACAGTGTTGGTGCCTGTCTCGAAGCCGAAGTCTGCCGCCAGAGGCTCCCAGGGCGATCCTTCCTCGTCCTCGGGGAAGCACAGTCCGAGCTTGCCGGGATTGCCGTACGTCGCCCGATCGATCTCGCCGGGGCGACCGCCGCCGACGTTTCGGATGACGAGCTGCAGGGCGCGTCCGATAGTGGCGTTGGCACGGTTTCCTTGGCCGAGCACGTTGATGCCCGCGTTCATGCCGAGTGCCTTGCGGATCGGTCCGTTCACGATCAACGTCGGGCCGACGCCCATCGTCGTTGCGAGGACGCCGTGGATGTTGAACCGGTCGGTGCACGTCGCTTCGACGGCGGCGAGGACGACCGGCAGGTACTCCGGTTTGCACCCGGCCAGCACCGCGTTGATGGCGACCTTCTCGACGGTGCACTCTACGAGGTCGGGTGCGACCGTTGCGACGACCTCGCCGGGAACGCGTGTCGTGCCTTCGAGCATCGCGAGCACACGACGCTCGGTCGGCGGCACGACGGGAAGCCCATCGGTCCAGCCGCGGTCGAAGAGGGCTTCCATCTCGTCTTCGAGGGAGGCGATCTCGACGCGCCGGGCGCCGAGAGTGTGCCCCTCGAACCGGACGCGGAGCTCGGCTTCGTTCTCGGGCTCGACCGAGAGAGAGCCGCATCCGGGGCGGAACGGGGGCAACGCCGAACCGAGATCCGTGAGGCCGGTCAGTGCCTCCCAGTCGCCTCGATGCCAGCCGACGGCGCGGGCTTTCTCCGTGCCCGATTCGATCCGCAGTAGCGTCGGGACGGTTTCTACGGCGTGCTGGTAGGAGAGCCCGAGGTCGGTATCGTCTCGCGATTCCAGGCCTTCGGGAAAGCTCGGATCATCCTGTGTGAAGATCGTGAGGTCCTGGCCCGCAGCGAGTTGCTGCAGCACGGGAACGATGAGCTCGCACGTCGGGCAATCTCGCTTCACGAACGCGACGAGCCCGGAGGGCAATTCGCTTCTCGTTTCCGCGTTATCCACGACTTCCCGTCTAGCTGCCCGTGCGACGCAGGGGCAAGCGTGGAGCGCGCGCGTGATTCCAGACGAAGCAGATGTCCTTCCGCTCGGGCTCGGCGAGCATCGAAATACCCGGGGTGGCTTCGAGGCGTACGCGGTGCTCCGCGTATCGGTGGCACCGGACGAACGCGGCTATGGGATCGTTGCCTTCGAGCAGGGTGGCGACGGGCGCGAACGTCTCGAACGTCTCGGCGCGTCGCTCGAGGTAGTAGTTGATGAGCGGAAGGCGATTGATCTCGTGAAAGGTCGTGACGAGGTGGCGATTGGCGGCGAGTGGTTGAACGTCGTCGAAGTAGGGGCCGTAGGACTTGTCGACGTCGACGGCGGGAATCGCAATCGCGAGACCGAGTGTCGCGGCCACGACCGCGCTCGCCCCGAAGTCGAAACACCAGCGTGCGTTCGGTGCGTCCTGGCGAAGCCGGCTCCAGAGCCACCACGCGGTGAGCGCGGCGGGTGGCGCGAAAACGAGGGTCGTGGCGCTGCCGAAGAGGATCGCGAGCACGATCGGAAAGACGGCGATCAACACGAGCGCGACGAGCACGTTGGCGAGCACGAGGACACGCTCCCACGCTTCGAGCGGCCGACCCCGGATGAGGCTCGCGACCAGACGGCCGATGATCAGCACGTCGAAGAACAGGATGGGGACCATGTAGTCTGTGGACTTCGCGCTCGAGAGAGTCAGAACGATCGGCATGGTTAGGACGCCCACGAGGAGGAAGCGCTCGAAGTCTCCGTGGGCGCGCCGGGTTCGGAACAGATCCACGAGGGCGACAAGGAAGATCGCCGTCCACGGAAGCGGGTAGGCAAACAATCTCGGGACGTAGAAGAGAGCGGGTTCCTTCTCGGCGATCATTGCGTCGGACATCGTGGTCGTGAACTGGAGCGCATACTCCTCGTCCATCGGGAGGAAGCGCCCGAGGGTGTTGTCGTAGAAGATGATTCGCAGAGGTTCCGTGCCCCCTTCGAGGTAGACCGCCACGATCCACGGGGTGAGGAGGACGACGAGGGCGACCGCGGTGATTATGCCGAGGGTGGCCAGTCGGCGCGGCTGCCGGGCCAATAACAGGAAGACCACCACGGGCGGAAGAACGAGCAGGAACGTGAAGACGTTCTTCGCGTAGAACGACGCGGCGAGCGTGATGCAGAACGCGAGGTCCCACGGCTGCCGTCGGTCCGGCGTGCTTCCCTGAGTCCGATGGAGGCTGCGCGTAAAGAGTGCGAAGCACAGGAACGTAAAGAAGGTCGCGGAGATGTCCGAGGACGCGCGGTGCGCGGTATCCCAAAGCATCACCGATGCCGCGGCGGCGAGCGTCGTGATGCAAGCGACCTCCGTGCCCCAGGTGCGTCGGGAGGTCCAAAAGACGAACCCTAGGCATCCGAGGCCGAGGAGCGCCGCCGGTAGCCGCAGCGTTCCCGCGTCGAGTCCTCCGAGGGAGCCCGCGCTGGCCCAGGCCAGCCAATAGTAGAAAGGCGGCTTCTCGACCCAGGCGTCGTGGTTGACGAACGGGACGGCGAGGTTCCCGGTGTCGACCATGTTCCAGACGACGCCCGCGATCGTGGGCTCGACCGGCGCCCAGATCTCGTGGTCGAACACGCCGACACCTACGTAGAGTCCGAGCACGAGTACCGCGGTGAGCCCGACTGCGGCTCTCGGCCACGAGCGTGGGCTCAATGGAGGCCGCGGCTCGTGAGCGACGTCCATAGGGTCGCTCGTCAGGACGGGAGGTTGCGCAGAATCGAGAGCTTGTCCCGGTACTTCGCGCGGACGTCCATCATGCGTGCATGTTGGATCATCAGCGCGGAGCCGATCTGCTTGATCTCCTCGTCCTCGGCATTCGACACGGTTCCGTCCGCGGCGGCGACTTCGTACATGCAGTCGAGGAGGACTTCCTTTTCCTGTGGCGTCGCGCGGTCGTTGCACGTCCGAGTGAGGAGGTAGTCCTCCACTCCGGCCAATGCCTCGGTGGCGTTTCGCGCGATGTGCGCGACGAGTTCTGCGTCCTTGTCTTCGAGGCCCGCGGTCTTCCGAAGGCAGTCCTTCATCGCGCGCTCTTCCTCCTCGGAGATCTCGAGGTCGCCGAAGGCCGCTCGCGCGAGCAAGCCAGCGAACGCGGCGAGGTATTCGACGCGTTCCTCGCCGAGCCGCGAGAGTTCGGCGTGGATGCGGTCGTGCACCTCGCCTTTCTTGGTAGGAGGGCCGTCGCCCTGGAACCCGATTTTTCTGAGAAGGCTGACCATCCGAGAAGAGCTACAGGATCTGCGGAGTGTTCGGAAGTCGAGCGGTCAGAGGTCGATCTCGACCAGGGCGCCCGCCGGCAGGTCGAACGACTCCACCAACGTGAACTTCTCGGTCTGGTGTTCCTTTTGGTGGTAGTTCACGCGGTACTTGCCCGGCTTGAGGGGCATCGGCTCCCAGCGGCCGCCTTGCGTGACCATCCGGATCTCTTTCCCGTCCTCGTCGAGCTCAATGTATTCGATGCGGTAGGGAGGCGCGAGATCCGGACTCGGCACGATTTTCACGCCGGTGTTGATCGTCGGCTCGTTCAACTGGCCCTCCGAGATCTCGACCAGGCCCAGGTCCGACTCGGACGAGCCGTGTTCGCTCCGCCGGTACACGAGTCGGTATTGGCCGGGGCCGACCAGCTGGCGCGCGATCTTCTTACCGAACCGCGCGATCCACTTCCCGGACTCGGGGTCCTGGAGTCCCCAATAGTAGGTGTCCTCGTGGACCCAATCGGCTCGTGCGGGCTGGATCGAAGTGGCGATCTCAACCTGGTTGGTCACGTCCGGGTCGACCTTGATGTTGCCGAGACGCGTCTCCTGTGCGCCGTGTTCCACCTGGCGCCAGATCAAATCCCATTCGCCCGGCGGCACCAGCTGCGGCACCAGAGAACGGAAGCGCGCGACGATTTCGTCGGTGTCCGGATCGCGGAGCATCCAATAATACGGATCGTCGACCCACGTCGGCACGTTGAGACGAATTGCTGTCCTAAGAGGCACCTCGACGACCTCGCCGGGGGCCACGGTCATGACTTCTCCGAGCAGGACCTCGCCGGCGCCGTGTTCCCGCTCGCGCCAGACGAGTTGGTAAGTGCCGGGAGGGACGATCTGTTCGGAGAGATCGTGCGCCTTGAACTTCTCTTCACCGGTCTCCGCGTCGACGAGCTTCCAGTAGTAGGGGCGCTTGACCCATTCGTCGTGTGCGAAGCGAATCCGGCCCGGTCGAGCGGCCTTGATCTTGATCGACGTTGAGCCGCCGCTGGACTCCTGCACGATGCGCTTGGGGGACGCGGTCGGCTCGGGAGCCGGTTGGGGTGTGGCCATTGCGACTTGCGTCACGGCGCTCTCCTGGATGCGGGAGAGAGTGGACAGAAGCTCGTCCGCGTCGCTGGTCGACCAGTAGCTTCCGCCACCCGCCTCGGCGACGCACGAGAGTTGCTCGCGCGTCGCATCGTCCACGGCGAAGCCGACGACGTGGAGAACGAACTTCGCGCCGCTTTCCTTGAGTGCCCGGGTGACGGCGCAGGGGTCGGAGTCGCATGTCTCGATGCCATCGCTCACGAGCACGATGGTCGTCTGCTCCTCGCGCTCCTTCACGCGCTCGGCGGCGCGCTTGATGCTCTCGGAGATCGGGGTTTTGCCGCGTGGTGTGATCTTCTTCACTGCACGTATCGCATCGGGACGGTCGAGTGGCCCGAGAGCCACGATCTCTTCGATGTCCGTGCAGTCGGCCTTGCGGCGATGGCCGTAGACGGACACGGCGGCGTGAAGCTCGTTTGGCGTGCCCTCGATGAGCTTGCCCATCACGTCCTTCGCGACCTGGATCTTCATTTGGCCGTCGACGCGCCCCCACATCGAGCCGGATCCGTCGAGGATGTAGTAGAGCGCGGGCGCTTCGGCGCGCACGGGTGTCGGGGCGAGGGCGATCGCTAGCGCAACGCCGATGGCGAGGGGCAAGTCGCGGGCATGTCGGGACCAGTTCATGGACGTATCCTCCGTTCCGTCTGGGAACTATCGACGGTCCCGCTTCCTCCCCTAAGCCCAATGCGGAACGCTGGTTTCGGAGGGTGGAACCGCCCCCGACCGAAAACCCGTCGAAAAACTCGTGGGCGCGGATCGTCGGGGGTGGCGTTGGCCGTTCGTCTTGATCTGCGGTTTTCCCCGGGGGCTCCTGCGGACTTTGGCCGGGCGCGGGAGTCGCTGTCGGGTCTGAGCGATCCTCGGCGAAGGCGGGTTTCTTGTCCCGGAGTGAGGCGTGCCGCCTAGGCCGCGTTCTGCGTGCGCTGGAAAAGGCTCGGGTCGGGCGTGTCGGCCAGCTCGAGCTTCGGGTGGCGCTGCACCAGATTGTCCAGGAATGCTTGGCTCTGGGCCAGGATGACCGGCCGGGAGTCCCGGTCGAAGACGAGCTTCGTCATGGTCGAGTGGCGGACCATGTCCTCATCGAATCCGGCCTGCGGCCAGCGCGCGACCTTGAACGTGAGAGGAGACAGCCGCAGCTCGACTTTGTACTCGGCCGCCATGCGGTGTTTCAGGACGTCGAACTGCAGGGGGCCGACCGCACCCACGATCGTGGCGGACGAGCCGTCTTGATCACGGAACAACTGCACGGCTCCCTCCTGCGTGAGCTGCTCGAGGCCCTTCGCGAGCGCTTTCCGTTTGGTGACGAGCCCGAGTTCGATTCGCATGAAGTGCTCGGGGGCAAACGCAGGGAAGTCGACGAAGGAGATGTCGCCGCTCTCACAGATCGTGTCGCCGATGCGGAGCATGCCTGGATCGAAGAGACCCACCACGTCTCCCGGGAAGGCCTCGGCGACGCCCTCTCTGCTTCGACCCATGAGGAGCGTCGACTTCGCGAGGCGGATGGTCTTGCCCGTTCGCTGATGCTTCGCGGTCAGACCCTGCACGTAGCGTCCGGAGCAGATCCGGACGAACGCGATGCGGTCTCGATGGTCCGGATCCATGTTCGCTTGGATCTTGAAGACGAACGCGGAGAACGGGGTCTCGACCGGGTCGATGGGTCCGCTCGCCGCGAGCTGCGGTCCGGGGCACGGCGCCATCGTGAGGAATCTTTCGATGAAGGGCCGCACGCCATAGTTGGTGAGTGCGCTTCCGAAAAACACCGGCGTCTGCGTGCCGGCACGCACGCGTCCCAGGTCGAATTCCGTGCCGGCGCCGTCGAGAAGCTCGAGAGCTTCGGTGGTCGCGTCGGCCTCGGGGCCCATGCCGGCTCGCACGGCGGCATCGCTGACCTCACCGGCGATCTCGGTTTCGTCGAGTTCGGTTGCGCCGTGATTGCCGCCGCCGAAGAGAAGCAGCTTGCGGCCGAGTCGGTCGTATACACCACGGAATTCGCGTCCGGAGCCGACTGACCAGTTCACCGGGATGGCCTCGATGCCGAGCACCTCTTCGATCTCACCGAGGAGCTCGAGTGGGTCGAGTCCTGCACGGTCCATCTTGTTGATGAAGGTGAAGATCGGCAGGCCCCGCATGCGGCAGACTTCGAACAGTCGCCTCGTTTGCGGCTCGACGCCCTTCGCGGCATCGATGAGCATGACGACGCTGTCCGCCGCCAGGAGCGTGCGGTACGTGTCCTCGCTGAAGTCACGGTGCCCCGGTGTGTCGAGGATGTTGATCCGGATCCCCTCGTACTCGGCGTGCATGACCGAGCTCGAGACTGAGATGCCGCGCTGTTTTTCGATGTCGAGCCAGTCGCTCGTGGCGTGTCGCGCCGCGCGCTGGGCTCGGACCGCCCCGGCCTCTCGGACGGCGCCCCCGAAGAGCAAGATCTTCTCAGTGAGGGTCGTCTTGCCGGCGTCGGGGTGCGAGATGATCGCGAACGTCCGGCGTCGGTCGATCTCCTGTGAAATTAGGTGGGCGATGGAATCCATGGCGAAAGCGGGAGCTTAGCGGACGGTAGCTGCGGCCGCCCGAGGGGACCTGCGCGCAGTCGGGGTAGGGGATGCCAGGGCGCCCACTGTGTCTCAACTGGCAGGGCGACAACCTGTGTCCTTGCGGCATAGTGACTGAAGATAAGGCATTTTCGCAAGAACGGACTTGCCCAAGCATCTGCCAAGAAGCTAACACTTTGTCACCTGTCCCCCCCTGCCGCGACACTCCGGAGAAACCCCCGAATGCCCCCCCCCCTCTTCCCCCGACCACCAGGCATGCGTTTGTCCCGAGAGCCAATCGGAGCCTGCGAGCACGGTCTGGATGATCGTCCTCATGGCGATCTTTCTTCTAGGTTTTGCTCCGGAAGTGTCCGCGCAGGTCTGCGGGGATACCATGCTCGATGCAGGCGAGGAGTGCGAAGCTCCGTTCGACGCGTGCTGCAATGCCGCGACGTGTCTATTCGAGCCCGCGACGACCGTTTGTCTCGCGGGATCCGGGGATGCGTGTGATCCCGCCGAGATGTGTACGGGGAGTTCCGACGCGTGTCCGAGCGACACCGTCCTTCCGAATGGCACCGGGTGTTACGCGGGCTCGGGCGACCTCTGCGATCCGGCGAAAGAGTGTACGGGCGTCGCAACCGAGGCGTGTCCCGCAGCGACGATCGAACCGCTGACGACCGTTTGTCGATTCGGCTCGGGCGACCTGTGCGATCCCGGAGAGATGTGCACCGGGAACGCCCTCGAAGCGTGTCCGGGTGACGTCGTCTTGTCGGTCGGGACGCAGTGCTACGCGGGCTCCGGCGATCTGTGTGATCCTGCGAAGGAGTGCACGGGCGTCGCCACGGAAGCCTGCCCCGCTGCCACGACCGAACCGACAACGTCGGTCTGTGGGGTAGGCTCCGGTGATCTGTGCGACCCCGACGAGTTGTGCACCGGAAACGCGGGTGAAGTGTGTCCCGCCGACCAAGTGTCGCCGCCCGTCACCGTATGTCGCTTCGGCTCCGGTGATTCGTGCGATCCTGATGAATTCTGCACGGGTGCCGCCGGTCTGGCTTGTCCGTCCGATACGATCTCCCCGGTGACGCAGGTGTGTCGCGCCGGTTCCGGCGACGCCTGCGATCCGAACGAGCTGTGCACGGGTGCTGCTGGTCAAGCGTGTCCGTCCGATACGATCTCCCCGGCGACGCTGGTCTGTCGCCCGGGTTCCGGTGATTCGTGCGACCCCGACGAACTGTGCACGGGAAGCGCCGGACAGGCGTGCCCGTCCGATACGATCTCCCCTGTGACGCAGGTCTGTCGTACCGGCTCGGGTGATTCGTGCGACCCCGACGAACTGTGCACGGGAAGCGCGGGGGCGGCGTGTCCATCGGACACCGTTTCTCCGGCGACGGAGGTCTGTCGCTCCGGCTCGGGTGATGCGTGCGACCCCGACGAGTTGTGCAGCGGAAACGTCGGCGAGGCCTGCCCCACCGACACGATCTCTCCCGCGACCCAGGTTTGCCGCGACGGGTCGGGTGACTCGTGCGATCCCGAGGAGTTGTGCACGGGAAGCGCGGGCGAAGAGTGTCCTTCGGATGCGATCTCTCCTGCGACCCAGGTGTGCCGTGCGGGCTCGGGCGATGCGTGCGATCCCGATGAGTTGTGCACCGGATCGGCCGGCGAGGAGTGCCCATCGGACGTCGTCTCGCCCGCCACCTTGGTGTGTCGCCCCGGTTCGGGAGACCCGAACGGCTCGGGCATCGTCTGTGACGCAGACGAGACGTGCACGGGTGCGGCCGGCGAGGAATGCCCGACCGACCTGTTCGAGCCGGTGACGACCGTCTGTCGGACTGGTTCGGGCGACGTGTGCGATCCCGACGAGGTTTGTCCCGGAACCGCGGGAGCCGCTTGTGCGACCGATGACATCGCACCCGATACGACGGTTTGCCGCGTCGGCGGTGGCGATCCGAGCGGCGGCGGCTTCGTGTGTGATCCCGATGAGGTCTGTACCGCGGTCGCCGGTGAAGCCTGTCCGACCGACGAGTTCTCGCCTGCGGGTACCGTCTGCAACGCGGGCGGCGGTGACCCCAACGGCTCCGGCTTCGTGTGTGACCCGGACGAGCAGTGCCCCGGTGGCGCCGGGGGCGTTTGTCCTCCCGATGCTCTGTCCGACTCGGACGAAGTGTGCCGTGCCGGATCCGGTAGCTTCGACGGCGAGGTCTTCACCTGTGACGCGAGTGAGCGCTGCACGGGTGGGCCGGACGAGTGGTGTCCGATCGACGTGAACTTCCCGGTCGAGGCCGGCCTTACGCTGCGCGCGACCCGAGACGCGCGGACGATGGAAACGCACCGCAGTTCGAACAACGGTGCGACCGGTCTCTTCTGGCTGAAGAGATCCCCCAACGTCCGTGGCCTTATCGGCTTCGATCTGAGCTGCCAGGGTGCCGCCATGGAAACGCTCGACTGCGGTCTGCTGGGTGCGTCGATTCACGATGGGACACCGACCATAGCCGGCTCGACATTCTCCGCGTATCGACTCAACGTCGACTGGGTCGAGGGGAATCAAGCGTTCGATAGCTTCAGCTGGTCGGGGCAAAGTCTCGGATCGTTCCCGGGCAGCGGTTCGGGTACGACCTGGAACTGCCGCGTGGACACGGACCTGGCAGCGAGCAACTCGAGCGATTGCGCCGCGGAAGACATGTGGTCGGGTGGCGATATTTGCGGAGCTGGCACGTGCTACTCCACGACCGCAACCGATGACGCGCCCTACCTCACGCCCTCGCAGGGGACGCTCGGGTGGAACGTCACCGACGACCTCGTGGCGAGCGCAAGTCCCGTGAGTTGGCTGCTGAAGGTGACCGACGAGACGCTCGTCAGCTCCGGATCCGTGAAGCTCTATCAACGCGACGGCGCACGCTTCATCGCCGAGAGCGATCCGTCGACACCGCCCGACGAGGCCTTCGCGCGCGCACCTCGCCTGCTTCTCTACGGCCCCGACCTCGTTGCCCCGCAGGCCAACCTCGTGGAGCCCGCGAGCCAGGGGGCCATCGGCTCGACGATCGTCGTCGCGTTGGATCAGACCGGCGTGATCGGCGGGGACACGCCGCGTTGGAACAACAAGACGACGGACAAGTGGGGCTACTTGGATCCGGGCGTGCTCCAGGATTGGGAAGCGACCATTTCCCTCCAGGCAGGCCCGAATGAAGTCGAGTTCACGGTGTACGACGCCTGCAACGCGGAAGGTCGCGTGACCTACACGTTGACCTCGGCGGATGGCGAGTTCTGCGGCAACGCGATCATCGAGGCCGGCGAACAATGCGACGATGGCAACGGAGTGAGTGGCGACTGCTGCTCGGGGACGTGTCAGCTCGAGCCGGACGGGGCCGTGTGCGACGACGGAGACATCTGTACTTCAGACAGCGCGTGCGCTGCCGGATCCTGCATCGGGGCCGACCGGTCGCCGTTGAGCTGTGGTGACTCCTATATGTGCTATAAGGCGGCCGTGACGCGAGGGACGCTCCCGTTCCTTCCGGTCTCCAGGCATCCCCTGACCGACGCATTCGGCGCGAACGAGTCCGACATCCGGCTCGCACAATCGATCTGTGTTCCGGGCTCGGTCGAATCGGAGCCGGTGTTCTCCTCGGCCGCGCACCTCGTCGGTTACAAGATGAAGGAGCGCACGTCCCGCCCGCGTCCTCCGGCCATTGTGGTGACGGACCGCTTCGGCTCCATCGTGGTAGATCCTCTGAAGGTTTCCGGGTTGCTCTCCCCGGCCGGGTACCAGCTGGACGGCCCGGCTGCGCCTCTTGGCACGGGCATCATCGACCACCATGAGTGCTACACGGCGCGCATGTCGCAAGGGAAGTATCCAAAGGGCACGACGGTCGAGGTGGCGGAGTCTCTCGAGCAGCGGACGTACCAGGTTCTGAAGCCGGGCCGTCTCTGCCTCGCCGTCGATTCGGACGGCGCGGGGGTGATGAACCCGAACGCGCACCTGATGTGTTATCGTGTGTCGCGTTTGTCTTCCGAAGCGAAGCACCAGAAGGTACGGAAACGCATCCACGTCGTCGACGAGTTCGGAACATTGGAACTCGACACGCGACGTGAAGCCGAGCTCTGCGTCCCGGCGACAATCGACAGCCCGATTTTCTGAGCGGCGACTACTTCGCTGGTTTGATCGCGCCCTTGGCGAGGAGGGTGCTCCGCAAGTCTTCGATGCGCGTGCGGTTCACTCCCATGTCGCCGTACCCGATTCGCGAGGCCGAGCGGACGGCGATGATGCCGTCGTGGGCCCGGAGCTGCAGTTCGAGGTCGTCGACGAAGCCCATCAGCGTGCTCGTGCACTCCGCGTAGAGGTAGTCGGGAGTCTGGGTGAAGACCTCGGTGCGCGGTATCGCCGCGACGGCCGTTTCGGCTGCCTTCCACGCGGCGGCGGGCTCCGTCGCCAGAACGAACGGTGCCACGTAGTGCGTCGAGTCGTCGGCGTCCGCGTCGCTCGACACACAGTTCGGCGAAGAGGGGCACGGGGCCAGATGGCCATCGATCACGCCGATGTCCGTAGGGCGTGTTCCTGCACAAGAGAAGAGAGCCATGGCGAGTACCCAGATCGGCCAGCGTGAAGTCATAAATTTTACCGCCGTGCCGCGTGCCAGGCATCGGCCTGGCGTTCGACGATCGAGATCAGGTTCCCGAGCGCCACGTTTGCATCGATGATGTGCATCCCCCAGTCGGGTGTGAGATCGCCGCCGACGTCGTCGGCGCGCGGGCCCGGGTCCGGGTTGATGACGAGAGAGAGGTAGGAGAACTGGTCGTCGGCGACGCACTCGGAACTCACGAGGCCGGGGAAGGAGATGAACGGCGTCGAGATCGCCGGAGGGTCTACGACGTCGTCGGCCCAGGCGCGGTCGGGGTCGGCCACCGCGAATTGGGAGTTCTCGAAGAGATTGAAGTAGGACGTCAGGTCTCCGAGGCCACCGCCGAGCCCGGCCGGATTCGTGCAGAGTGCTTGAGTCCCTTCCTCGCGGGATCTGCCGAAGATCGAGTTGTCGGGAGGCGGCGCGGTTGCGCGGAACGAGGCGTATGAGAGGACGCAGTTGAACTGATCGACGGACCGGCACGCGGGAATGTTCTGGAAGGAACCGCCGATGTCTTCGCCGGCCGGGACCACGACGGTGCTGCCGAGGATCATCGCGGAGATCATCTGCGCGCGGAGGGCGTCGTTGCCGTCGATCTCATCTTGGATCAAGCGCCGGAGATGGCCTGCGCCCTGGGAGTGTCCGATCAGCATGAACGGTCGCCCCTGGTTCCAGTGCCCCAGATAGTATCGGAACGAATCGATCACATCGGCGTACGCCTGTCCGGAGGTGCTGCCCGCCGGCGCTGTTAGCGTCCGTTGGCGGTAGATCGGCGCGTACATCTCGCAGGAGCGTCCGAACCGTGCGGCCTGGTTGCGAACCGTGAAGATCTCTTCCTTGTAGTTGCCATCGAACGGAGCGTTGCCTTCGGCTCCGAGTCGCACCGTTGGGTAGACGTAGAAGCAGTCGAAGGTCGGATCGCTGGCGGGCACGTGCGGTTCGGCGGTCAGAGTTCCGTCGGCTTGGACCTCGGTGGAGTCGAGATTGGTGTCGCAGACGTCACCCGGCAGGTCCTTGCGGCACAGCCAGTGCTCGTCGACCTCGTAGATGTCGCTTTCGTGGTCGGCGAAGAAGATGGTCGGTGCAGACGCGAAGCCCGAGTTGGTCGAAGCCCCGTCTCCGCAAGCGGCGAGGAGGGCGCATACTGTTAGAATCCCGATCGAGCGCATGCCCGCGCTTACCAGCACTGGCCGAACTGGGCAATCCGGGGCGTCGCCGGCTCACGGTCTTGCGTTGCCGCGATCGGCCCGGCAGGACTCATCCCATGAGTGACTGGCGCCACCATTACGAGAGCAATTTGCAGAGTCCCGAGGAGGCGGTTGCCGCCATCCCCGACGGGTCCCTGATCCTGCAGGGCAATGCCGTAGGGGAGCCTCGAGCTGTGCTGGGGGCCATCGCCGGCCGGGCCCGGGCTGGCGGTTGGCGCAAGATCCGCATGGGATCGCTCTTGCCGACGAAGCACAGCGCCGAGACGATCTTCGCGCCCGACCTGGCGGAAGTGATCGAGTGGACGTCCTTCTTCTCGAGCGGCGTCGATCGGGCGCGGATTGGTAGCGGCGCCGCCCAGTTCGTCCCGGTTCAGTTCCACCAGATGCCGCGTGTGATCCGCGATTACACCGAGGTCGACGTCGCAGTCGTTTGCGTTTCGCGCGTCGACAAGTGGGGCTACGTGAGCCTCGGGACGAACGTCGACACGAACCTCGCCTCGATCGAGAAGGCCCGCTACGTGATCGCCGAAGTCAATCGGCACATGCCCCGGGTTCACGGTTCGGGCTGGGTTCACGTCTCCGAGTTCGATGCGATCGTCGAGCACGATGAGCCGGTGATGGAGCTCCCGGTGCCGCCCGAGCGTGAAGAGGATGCGGCGATGGGGAAGATCATCTCCGAGATGATCCCCAATGGTGCGACCATTCAGCTCGGGATCGGCGGCGTCCCGAACGCGGTAGCCAAGAGCCTCATGCAGCACCGCGATCTGGGCATCCACACGGAGATGTTCGTAGACGCGATGGCGGATCTCATCGAGTCGGGCGTCGCGAACGGTTCGCGAAAGGCGACCCACGTAGGCAAGGCGATTTTCGCCTTCGCCGCCGGATCGAAGCGAATGTACGATTTCCTGGACGACAATCCCTGCCTGGAAGCGCACCCGGTCGACTACACGAATCACCCGGCGAACATCGCGAAGAACGACGGTCTGATCTCGGTCAACGCGACGATTCAGATCGATCTGACCGGACAGTGTTGCTCGGAATCCATGGGCGCCGCGCAGTTCAGCGGGACCGGCGGTCAGCTCGACTTCGTTCGAGGCGCCTTCGACGCCGGAGGGAAGTCGATCATCGCGTTCTACTCGACGGCGAAGAACGGCGCCGTATCGCGCGTCGTGCCGAGGTTGACCGAAGGTGCGGTCGTGACCACGCCGCGGACCGATGTGCACTACGTCGTTTCGGAGTATGGCGTCGCCCGCCTCAAGGGCCGCTCGACCCGGGAGCGCGCGGAGGCCCTGATCTCCCTCGCGCATCCCAAGTTCCGAGAGGATCTGACCCGATCGGCGGCGGAAATGGGTTACCTGGCGGGCTAGGGCCCCCTGCAACTCGGCCGGTCCCGGCTTCGAGACAGGGGGTGACGTGCACGATCGGAGCGCGGTAGTCGCTCCGACCCGACATTATGGGGAGTAATCGGCGTCCTGCTGTGGACTTCGCAATGCTAGCGGGGCCACAATGACTGTCTTCTGGGCCGGGTGCCGACCCACTCCCCCTGGAGGGGCCATGAGCCTTTGCCGAGTTTCGAGCGTCACGCCCGTGTTCATTGTCTGCGCACTCCTTTTGCTGATAACTCGGGCTGAGGCGGCGCCCAGCGAGCCGGCCTTTGCGGTCGGCGGCGAGTCCTTCGCGACTTGGCGCGATTACTACACCTCGAACTACTTCGAGCAGACCGGCAAGCGCTGCGGGAAGCCGAAGTCGGTAATCCCCCAGTCGGTGGCGCCGTCGGACTGTACGTTCTCGCTTACGATCCCGTCGACAGACTACGACACCGTCGACATCTACGAGGTTCCCGTCGTCGTTCACATCATCGAACACTCGAACGGTCAGGGGCAGATCTCCGATGCGTTGGTGAACAGCCAGATCGATGTTCTCAACGAGGACTTCCGTGCACTGGCCGGAACGCCGGGCGCGCCGGGCTACGACGTGGGCATTCAGTTCGCATTGGCGTCGACGGATCCGAGCGGAAACCCGACGACAGGCATCACCCGTACGGTGAACAACACGTGGTTCGGCGACAGTGGCACGTATTACGACACCCTCGCGTGGAACACCGCCGAGTACATGAACATCTACACGAACGACGCGGGAGGGTATCTCGGTTACGTTCCGAATCTGCCGCAGGGTGGTCTGGCGGGGAGCAACGTGGACCGTGTTGTCATTCTCTGGAGTGCCTTCGGTCGGAACTCGCTCGGCGGCCCGCCCTACGATCAGGGCCGTACGCTCACGCACGAGGTCGGTCACTACCTGGGCCTCGAGCACACGTTCAGCGGGGGATGCGCTTCGGCGACGCCGCCGAACTGCTACTCGAGCGGCGATCTCATCTGCGACACGAACTCCGAGGCGAGCTCGAACTTCGGCTGTTCCGTCGGCGCGAACAGCTGTAGTTCCCTCGATCCGATCGAGAACTACATGGACTACAGCGACGACACCTGCATGGATCGTTTCACCGACGAGCAGTCGCATCGCATCCGGTGCAGCCTCCTGAACTACCGCTCGGACCTGTACGCGATCTCGAATCCGGGGGTCTGCGGGAACGATGTCATCGAGCCGGGCGAGGCCTGTGATGGTTCGGACCCCGGCAACTGCCCGACGGGCGTCTGCGATCCGGATTGTACCTGCGAGGACCCGGTCTGCGGCAACAACGTCCTGGAGGTCGGCGAGGTCTGCGATGGGACCGATGACGCGGCGTGTCCTGGAGAATGCACGGGCGCTTGCGAGTGCCCGACCACCTGTGGGAACGGCGTCTGCGACGCGGGCGAGGATGCGACCATCTGCGCCGCCGACTGCGGCTGTGCCGCACCTGGCGCGTGTGGTGTACAGGCCCCGGATGGTTGTTACTGCGATGAGGGCTGCGTCGGGTTGGGAGACTGCTGTGCGGACGCGTGTTCGGCCTGCACCATCGGATGTTCGCTCGTCGCGACCTGCGGCAGCACCCCGACGACTCCCTGTCGCGATACCTCACCCCTGGGTGCCACCCTCACGATCAAGGACAGCGCGAACGACGCGAAGGACAAGCTGATCTTCAAGATCAAGCGAGGCGACGCCACGGCCACTGCCGACTTTCTCGACCCACTCACCGCAGGGAGCACGGCGAGCCTGTGTGTCTACGACAGCTCTGCGACAACGCAGCCTCTGCTCGGGGCATCGGTGGCGAGCGGCGGCGTCTGCGCCGGCAAGGACTGTTGGAAGCCGAGGTCGACGACCGGCTTCAAGTACGTGAACAAGAGCGGCGACCCGTCGGGCATCACGACCCTCCAGCTGAAGCAGGGCATGGCGGGGAAGGCGCAGGTTCAGGCCAAGGCGAAGGGGACTCTCCTCGAGACGCCGGCGCTTCCGCTCCAGTTCCCCGTCACGGTCCAGTTCCTGATCGACGATGGTGTGACGACGAGTTGTTGGGAAAGCGAGTTCAGCACGGCTCTCAGGAACGATGCGGTCCAGGTGAAGGCGAAGGGCCCGTGATTCGCGGCCGGCGGGGCGGTGCAGGCGAAGCTCTTTACTGCGGATATTCGGCCCCGAATCGTGCATGAACGCAGTTCATTGCACGTGCGCAGTCAAATGTTCGTTCTTTCGCGTGGAGCAGTTCCCGGCGGTCGGCGTTCGAAGTGCCCGCGAATACTGCTGTTTTCTCGAGAAGCTTGACGCGGCTTGAGGCGAAGCGCGCGGTGTCGCTCGGCATGTTTCTGGCGTAGCGTTCTCTATATGCCGCGTAAGTATGGAAGCCAGGGCGGTTCGCCCGAGCGTCGGATTACGATTCCGGTGCCGCAGGAGCTGAGTGATCGGATCGATGCCGCAGTGCACGGTCGTCCGGGAGAGACACTGAAGTCTCTCATTCTTCGGGCGGTTGAGAGCGAGATCGATCATCTGGAGGTGGAGCGGGGCTCCGCAGGGGTCTCACTGCCGTTTCCTGTGGCGCCCGGCCGTCCCCCTCCGGGCCGGCCGCGGAAGAACCCCGGAGCGGATGCGGTCGCCATGGGGGATCCTCCGGTGCCTCCGGCCGCCGACTCGTCGGCCGAGGTGGAGCGCCTGATGCACGTGCTCGAACAGCGTGAGGTAGAAGAGCCACTCCTAGCAAAGGGACGTTCCGCCGGGAGATCGTAGCCCCAAGGTCTCCCCAATGCTCTTCCCGAAAGACTCGACTTCTGGGGGGGCGCCATGAAGCGGTCGGGTGGTCTTCTTCGTCAGTGTCTTCGCTGCTTTGGCGGACGGGGAGCAGCTCACGCCGAGTCTACGTTTGTTCGTCGGGGCGCAGTGGCGGCGTTTAGGCGATCGCGCCGGCGGAGCGTAGGCGCGCGATCTCGCTCGTGTCGAAGCCCGCTTCGGCGAGGAGCTCATCGGTGTGCTCGCCAAACCCGGGAGCGTGTCGCCGGATCTCCGTGTTCTGCTCGTCGAACCGGGCGGCCGGTCGTGCCTGCCGCATCGGACCGCCGATTGGGTGCTCCGCTTCGACGACCAAGCCGTTCTCTGCGATCTGGGGATGCGCGATGAGTCCGGCGCGATCGAGAACGGGCGCACAGGGGACGTCTTCCGCTTCGAGCCGCTCGAGCCAGTCCGCGCTCGTCTTCGTCTGAAGGACGTCCTGCAGCATCGTGAGTCGTTCGCCGGCATGCGCCACTCGCCCCCCCGGCGTCGCGAAGCGCTCGTCCTGTAGCCAGTCGAGCTTGTCGATTGCCAGGCAGAGGCCCTTCCACTCGGAATCGGAAACGGCGCCGGCGGTGATGAAGCCGTCGGACGTCTCGAAAACGAGATCCTGCGCGTAGCGCGCGCCGGGGTGGCTGACGTCGTTGCCGACCCACGTGTAGCCAGCCATCCCCTCGGGCCAGTGGAACTCGACCGTCGCGTCGAGCATTGAGAGGCGGAGGTGCTGCCCCTTGCCGGTGCGCGTCCTTGCGAAGAGCGCGGCGGTGATCGCCTGGGCCGCGGTGATGGCCGTGAGCTTGTCGGGCACGATGAGTCGCATCATGCGCGGCCGCCCGGTGGCGCGGTCGGCCTGGATTGCGGCGAGGCCGGACAGCGCCTGAACGACCGGGTCGTAAACGCGCTTGTGCGCGTAGGGGCCGGATTCGCCGAAGCCGCTGATGGAGACGTAGATCAGTTCGGGGTTCGCGGCCCGCAGAACGTCCGCACCGATCCCCATGCGCTCGACGGCGCCCGGCCGGAAGTTCTGCACGAGCACGTCCGCCCGGCGAACGAGACCCGCGAGGACGGTGCGGCCTTCCTTACGTTTCAAGTCGATGATGATCGAGCGCTTGTTCCGGTTCGACGTCGCGAATGTCGACGACATCCCGTTCTTCATGGCGCCCATATGGCGGACGAGATCCCCGAGGCCCGGGGCTTCGACCTTGATGACGTCGGCCCCCTGGTCGCCGAGAATCCGAGTCGATACAGGGCCCGAAATCATCGTGGTCAGGTCGATTACGCGAACGCCTTCGAGGGGTCCTGGCATGCACCGTTCCTATCGCGCGCTGAACCCGTGGGCCAATCGCTTCGGTACAAGAATTCCGCTCGGATTCGTGGGTTCCCCTGTTGATTTAACCCTGCCGGAGGCGCGACACTGCGGATTCTTCGCCAAATTCCAAACAGGAGGAGTCCCGAATGTCCGACCAGTCCATCAGCCCGGCAGGCGAGAAGTTCGACCTGCCGCAGCAGTCCGAGTATGCCGCCGAGTTTCAACGTCTGAAGAAGCTGGCCGACAAGGCTCGCAAAGAAGGAAAAGAAGTCGTCGTCGTGATGGGCGTGGGCTTCGTTGGCGCGGTCATGGCGGCCATCGTCGCGGACACGGTGGACAAGAAGGGCAAGCCCTCGAAGTTCGTGATCGGCTGCCAGCGCCCGAGCCCGCGCAGCTTCTGGAAGATCCCGCTGCTGAACAAGGGTGAATCGCCGGTCAAAGCGGAGGATCCGGAAGTCGATCCGATGATCGCGCGCACGGTTCTCAAGAAGAAGACGCTGACGGCGACCTTCAACAGTGACTGTTTGAAGCTCGCGGACTGCGTCGTCGTCGACGTGCAGTGCGACTATTCGAAGAACGACCTCGGGAACATGCGTACCGGCGAGGTCGAGATGGCCGCGCTCGAGGCGACGATCCAGACAATCGGCGAACGCATCCCCGCGAAGTGTCTCACCCTGATCGAGACGACGGTGGCTCCGGGTACGACGGAGTTCGTCGCGCTGCCGATTCTTCAGAAGTGCTTCGCGAAGCGAAAGATGTCGTCGACGCCGCTCCTCTCCCACAGCTACGAGCGCGTGATGCCGGGCAAGCAGTACGTCGCGAGTATCCGTGACTTCTGGCGCGTGTGCTCGGGTTGCACGCCGCCGGCCCGCAAGCGCGTCGTGAAGTTCCTGACCGAGGTGCTCAACACGGATGAGTTCCCGCTGACCGTCATGGACCGGCCGATCGAGTCCGAGACCGCGAAGATCGTGGAGAACTCGTACCGGGCGACGACCCTTGCGTTCATGCACGAGTGGAGCCTGTTCTCGGAGCGGAACGGGGTCGATCTCACGAAGGTGATCGATGCGATCAAGGTCCGTCCGACCCACAACAACATGATCTTCCCCGGCCCGGGCATCGGTGGGTATTGCCTGCCGAAGGACGGTGGCCTCGGCTACTGGGCCTACAAGCACATTCTCGGGTTCGACGACGGCGATGAAGTGTTCAAGATGAGCACGACCGCCATCGACATCAACGATACGCGCGGCCTGCACGTGGCAACCCTGACGCGTGACGCTCTGCGGAACATGGCTCGGTACATCGCGGGCGCCGAGATCGCGGTGCTCGGGGCGAGTTATCGCCAGGACGTCGGAGATACGCGGTACTCCGGCTCCGAGGTCGTCGTTCGGCGCCTCGTGGAGATGGGCGCCGAGGTCCGCGTGAACGACCCGTACGTCGACCACTGGTTCGAGTTCGAGTCGCAGAGCACCTACCCGGCACCGGGCCACTCGCTCTCGCGTTTCTTCCGCAACCAGGACGGCCTGACGGATCTTCGCGTCGAGCCGTCGATCGCGAAGGCGCTCAAGGGCGTCGAGGCGGTCGTGCTGGCGGTGCCGCATGAGCCGTACCTGAAGCTCACGCCGGCGAAGGTGGTGAAGATGGCCGGTGGACCGATCGCGGTCGTCGACTGCTTCGGCATCTTGAGCGACGCCGACATCCGGAAGTACTTCGAGCTCGGCTGTGAGGTCAAAGGCCTCGGTCGCGGGCACATTCAGCGCATCAAGGCCGAAGTTCGCGGCTAGCGACACCGTTTCAAGGGGCTGCCGGGAAACCGGCGGCCCCTTTTTTCGTTCGAGGGGCGATGACGCGATCGACGATCAAGATTCTGGTTGCCGGCGCCGCCATCGCGGTGGCGACGATCTTCGCCACGCAGCACGTGCTGAGCCTGTTTCCCTCGGGCACGGACGCGACGCAGGCGTCCGAGGAGGCGAGCTTCCTCGCTCATCTCCTCCTGCCGCTCTCGGTGACGCTGCTCATCTTCGTGGTGATTGCAGCGATCGGCGGTGTCGTCCGGCTCGTTCGCGCGCTTCTCGGTTACGATTCGGGGGAAGAGCCGGGGCCGGAGCCGTAGGCCGGCTCCCGTAGGGCGCATGGCAGTGCGCAGGTCGCCTCAGCTTGCGCCGCAGCGATCGGGCATGCATTTGATTTGAATGGTGCGGCTTTCCGCGCCGTCAACCCAGAGGCCCTGATGCGCGATCCCGAGCAGCCCAGCCGAAAAACGAGAACCTTCGAGGAACTGCTGGGTGCGGGCGTTGCGCTTGCCGGCGCGCTCTTCGTGATGGCCAGCGTGCTCCTTTCGAGCACGGCGATGTCGGGCTGTGGCCCCTGCTGGCCGGGGCCCTGCGCCGACGCCGAGACGGAGACGGACGACAGCGCGACTCCGACCCCCACCGACGACCCGACGCCGACGCCTGTCGGCGAGACGCAGTGTGAGCTCACCCGAACGACGCAGCCCGTGGATGAGGATGTCTGGCAGAGCCGGGCCGAGGGGTGTCCCCGGATTCAGCTCTCCGCCGACGCCACGCGGTTCGACACCGACGCGTTTTGCGAGTCGGGCCTCCGCGTCAGCGGTGAAGGGGACGCGCCGTTCTTCCGCTACACGTGCAATGCCTCAGGGCCCTGGAAGCTCGCCGTGCCGGTCTTCGACACCCAGAACCCGGACGAACTCACGTTGGACCTGAGTTGCGAGGGTGAGATCCCGCAGAACCAGGACTACGTGAATGGCATCGTGCTGGAGGGGATCCTCTTCGAAGAGAACCGGAACGACATCCGCGACGCGGTCGCCGCGTGGGAAGACATGTGCTTCGACGCCGTCGAGGGTACCGACGCGTACACCGAGTGCGCCGCGGTCTGTGCCGGCGACCGGACCGTGCGCGAGGGGCTCGAGAGCCTGGGCATGCTGGATACGCTGATGCCCGAAGTCGACTGCTACCTGAAGCTCTTCGACAGCTTTACCGACGTGATCGACGCGGACATCCCCTCGACCGATGGGAACGTGACGGGAGTCTCCGTTTGCGGTTGTCGGCCGAATGCGGAGTATGTCGATTGTCTGGACTCGACGCCGTGCTTCACGGGGTCCGAAGAATACGATGGATCTTGCGGGGCGACCTGCTGGTCGGCGAATGGCACCGAGTCCGGCTCCTGCACGACGCCCTGATCACGGCCTCGAGCCGAGGCCCGAAGGAAATCGATGAAGCACAATCAGATCGAGGGTCCCAAGCGCTTCGACGAGTATGTCGTTGCAGCCGTCGGAATCGCCGGCGCCGCGCTCGTCATCGTAAGCGTCGTCATCTCGAGCGCGACGATCTCCGCGTGTGGGCCCTGCTGGCCGGGCCCGTGTGTCGATGCGACGGCCACCCCGACGCCTACCCCGACGGCCACGCCCAACCCCGAGTGCACGTTGGGCCGCGACACTGACCTGATCAGTGCGGACCTCTGGCAGGCCGACACGTCCAGCTGTCCGCGCCTCCTCCTCGACGCCACCGACCCGAATTACGATTCCGATGAGCTTTGCGAAGTGGGGGGACGAACCGATGGCGACGACACGACGTTCGTCCTTCGGTACGACTGCAACGCGTCGGATGCCTGGATGCTCGCCGCAGCGGTACCGGGCACCGTGACCGTCGATGGCATCGACGTCACGTCCCGCAGCCTCTCCAAGGCGTGTCCGAGTGAGGTCGCCCAGTCCGAGAATTTCCTGAATGGGAAAGAGATGGAGCCGGTTCTCTGGGAACGCGACGGAGTCGAGGTCGCGGAGGTGACCGCAGCGTGGGAGGAAGGCTGTGCGTCGAGTGAGGCGACCGACGAGCGGCTGAGCCTCTGCAGCCAGGTGTGCGGCGGGACGCTGCCTCTCCGTGAGGCGCTTGCCGATGCGGGAATTGAAACGACCAGTGCGGTCGACTGCTACCTGGCCTTGTACGACACGCTGCCCCCGCACGACGGAACCGCGACGCTCAGTACCGACGAGCAGTTCGAGATGAACACGTTGTGCGCCTGCGTTCCGAACACGTTCTTCCTGGACTGTGTGAGCCAGGACTGCTTGACGGGCACGACCTACGACACCGGGTGCGGCGAGATCTGCTGGGTGATGTTCCCGACTTCGTCTGGCGAGTGCCGATTGCCTTGATCTCCTGAGCTCCGCCGCTGCGGACACACGCCGAAGTCGTGGTACGGGGTCGTGGCATGAGGGATCGTGGTCGGGGCGGAACGATACTGCTGTTCCTGCTCGTTCTTGGGCTGTTCGCGACGGTCGGTTCAGCTCCGCGCGCCGTGGCGTGGTCAGCTCGGGCTCCACCATCACCAGTGGCTGACCGCGTCGACCCTCCTGTTCAGCAAGAACTGGTACCGCGAGGGCGTCGTGCCGCTGCGCATGATGATGCTCGAGGAGCCCCGCTCGGGAGAGGCGCAGGGGATCGCGGACCGCTCTCCGTATGTGTCGTTCCCGCCCGGTGCGGTCGTGCCCGTTTACCTGCTCGCGCGCGTGACGGGCCAGGAGCCCTCGGCATCGTCGATCATGGCGCTCGGTCTGGCGAATCAGCTGGGGATCTTGCTGCTGCTCGCGGCAACGGCGCTCGTCAGCCTGCGCGCCCTCGGGGTCTCCGGTGTATGGAGACTCGTTCTGGGCGGCGTTCCTCCCTTCCTCTACTTGTACGCTCCGGCGCCGTTCTACTTTCACCAGAACGTCTACTTCGCAGACCAGGCCGTGATCCTGCCGTTCGCGCTCGTGCTCTTTCTCGAGGCGAGACGGATGGCCGGGCGCACGTCGACGGCCGCCGATGTGGCGATGGCCGGGGCACTGTTCTGGGGCGCGTTCACCGACTGGCTGTTCCTGCCGATTGCGGCATCGCTCTGGCTCGTGCGCCTGTTCGGCGGGGACCTCGGTCGTGGCCTCGCGCAGATCGTGCGCCGGTCCGCGATCCTGTTCGCGCCGGTCGTCCTCGCTCTCGGACTGTTCGCCGTTCAACTGGTCGCGGCGGGTCAGCTGGATACGTTGTCGGGCCGCTTCGGTGTGGTCGCCGGCCTGGGAGGGGGGGTGCCTCCGTCGTTTGGTGAACTGGCGTACGCCGTGTTCGTGACGCAGGTCGATTCGGGGTACGGCTCGAGTGCGCTGGTGGCGATCGCTGTCGGCATCGCGCTGGCGGTGTTTCTCGTGACGAGGTTGCTTGGATCCTCTTCAGCCGAGGCTTCGGGTGAACGCGAGGGTGCAGACCGGCTTACGGGGGTGGCGCTCGTGGTTCGCCTCCTCGTGCTCGCGACTCTGCCGTGCGTGATCTACGCGATGGTCGTTCCGATTCACACGGTCGGTCACGACTTCAGCGCACTGAAGCTCGGCCCCACGCTCGCGCTGGGGCCGTTCTGCTTGATCCCGGCGGCGGTCGTCCGTTTCGCCGAGCGGTCGTTCTCGGCGCCGAGACTCCGCTGGGTCCTGGTCCTGCCGGTGGCCGTCGCTCTTTGGCATTTCTCCGCGGCCGATCGTCGATCGTCGTTCCCTGAGCCGTGGGAAGCCCTGCCGGAACTCGCAGCCTTCTTCGAGGAGCACGTGGGCTGGGAGGATGCGGTCTTCTCGCCGGACTTCGTGATCCGTCGCCATCCGCCCCACCTCCTCGCGTACACGATGAAGCGGGTTCGGGTGGCCTCGTCCCTGCGCGACGTGCAGGCCTGGGCGGCCGAGAATTCGGGCCATCCCGGGCCCTTTGTGCTCGTTTCGATCGACCCCGATGGCCCGGGGGTCGGCGCGTACGCCGAGGCTCTCCGCGTACGGGAGGTGGGCGCAATCCGCTGGGCGCGGCTGAGCCGGTCCGAGCTCGATCGGCTCATGGGTGCGGAGCCGCTGCCCGTTCGTTCGCCTCAGGCTCTCCCCTGAGCTAACGACGAGGCGGGATGGGGAAGGCGGTCGCGGCGGTCGGGATCATCGTCCTTGGGGCGCTCCTGGCGTGTACCAACAATCCGTATCCCGACGCGGACTCTGGTCGGAAGGTGCTCTACCGCACCATGCGGAAGAGCCCGCCCAAGACCCTCGATCCGGCCGTGGCCTACTCGGTCGTCGATCACATCGTCACCGGCTCCGTGTACGACACCCTGCTGGACTACGACTACCTCGCGCGCCCGTACCGGCTGATTCCGGGTCTCGTCGAGAAGATCCCGGTCGAGGTCGCGAATGATGATGGGACCTGGTCCCTGTCCTTTCGCCTCCGTCCGGATCTCCTGTATTCCGATGACGAGTGCTTTGAGGCAGGCCGCCCGGGCGCACCGACGCGGAACATTCTGGCTGCGGATGTCGCGTTCGAGCTAATGCGGATCGCGGATCCCTCCGTGGGGAGCCCGGTGGGGGCCGTCTTCTCGCGGGTTCGGGGTTTCGAAGACTTCACGGCGCGCCTGCAGGCTTTGCGCGATGCCGATCCGGCGTTTGCCCAGAGACGCATCGACGAGCAGTACCGCGAGGCGGGAGGGATCGATGGCGCTCGGGTGCACTCCGATCTCGACCTCGAGATCGTTCTGACGGAGTCCTTCCCCCAGCTCTCGTATTGGTTCGCGATGGAGTTCACGACACCGGTGCCGTGGGAGGCCGTCGCGTATTACGACGGGGAGGACGGCCGGGACCTTTTCTCGGAGCACGCCGTTTCGACCGGGCCGTTTCGTCTCACGCGGTACGACAAGCGGGCACGCATCTCTCTGGTGCGAAACGAGAACTGGTACGGCGTGCGACATCCGGAGTGGCGTGCGCCCGGCGCGATCTATCCGACGCGTGGGAGCGCGGAAGACCGCGCGCGCGGGTTGCTCGACCCGCGCTACGTAGGACGGCCCCTCCCGTTTCTCGACGGGGTCGAGCTGGTCTTCGAGAACGAGCAGATCCCCGGCTTCAACAAGTTCCTCCAGGGCTATTACGACTACTCCGCCATCATCGAGGAGACGTTCGATCAGGTCGTGTCGGAAGGCGGACTCACTCCGAGCATGGAGGCGATGGGTGTCCGCCTGTCGAAGGCGCCGAGCCCGTCCATCTACTACGTCGGCTTCAACATGGACGATCCGGTCGTCGGGCGTGACGGCGATTCGCGGTCGCGCCTCCTCCGCCACGCGATGAGCCTCGCAATCGATAGCGAGGAGTTCATCCGTCTCTTCTTCAACGACCGGGGCATTCCGGCCGAGTCCCCTTTGCCCCCAGGGATCTTTGGTCACGAGGATGGTCTAGGTAATCCGTTTCGGCGGTTCGACCTCGCCGGCGCTCGGGAGGTGTTGGCTGAAGCGGGATACCCGCGTGGGTTGGACCCCGAGACGGCTCGGCCGCTCCACTTGGTCCTCACGACGGGCGACACGAGCGCGCGATCCCGGCTCCGGTACCAGTTCCTCGTCGATTCGTGGCGGCGGATCGGGGTCGACGTCGAGATCTCGTCGACGAACTACAATCAGTTCCAGGACGTCTTGCGGCGCGGCGCCTACCAGGTGTTCTTTTTCGGGTGGGCCGCGGACTATCCCGATCCCGAGAACTTCCTCGTTCAGCTTTGGGGGGAACTCGGGAAGTCGAAGAGCGGCGGGTCGAACTCGGCGAACTTCGACAACGTGGAGTACAACGGGCTCTTCCTCGAGATGCGCAACATGCCGGACGGGCCGGAGCGACTCGCCGTCATTCGGCGGATGCTCGAGATCCTGCGGGTCGAGAGACCGTGGATCGAGATCTTCACGCCCGAGGAGTACGTGCTCTCGCACGGTTGGCTTCAGAACCTGAAATCCTTCGGGATGTCGGTGCCGATGATGCAGTACCTCGACGTCGAAGAAGAGCGTCGCGCCGAACGCAGGGTCGCGTGGAATCAGCCAGTGGAGTGGCCGGCGTGGGTCCTCGCCGCGCTCGTCGTTGCGGCGGTCGTGCCCGCCGTCGTCACGTTCCTGCGGGAGCGCCAATGATCGCGTTCGTGTTTCGCCGTCTGGCTTACGGCTTCGCGACGATCCTGGGCGTGCTCGCCTTCCTGTTCGTCCTCTTCTTCTTGTACGCCACGCCCGAAGATATGGCGCGGCGTGCGCTCGGCGAGAAGGCGCCGCCCCAAGCGCTCGAGCAGTGGATCGTGAACCACGAGTACCACCATCCCCGGTTCTGGAATCCGGAGGATCCGGGCAAGACGCTGATCGCCGACCATTTCCGACGGATGCTGACCTTCGACTTCGGGCGAAGCGACGCGGACGACGTCCTCGTGACGCAGCGCCTCCGGAAGGGGGTCGGACCGAGCCTGTCTCTCACGGTGCCGCTCTTCGTGGGTGGCCTGTTCATTTCGATCAGCCTGGCGCTCTTCGTCGCGACCTTTCGTGAGACTTACATCGACCGGGCCGGCGTCGCCGCGTGCGTCTTCGCCATGAGTGTTTCAATTCTCCTGTACATCATCGGTGGGCAGTTTCTGATCGGAAGGTTGCTCAAATGGTTCCCGGTTTCGGGGTTCGACCCGTCGCCCGCCGTGATCGGTCGGTTTCTCGTCTTGCCCGTCCTGGTGGGACTCGCGGCGAGCGTAGGGGAGCAGGTGCGCTTCTACCGGACGGTCTTCGTCGAGGAGACCAACCAGGACTACGTACGTACGGCTCGGGCGAAGGGCTGCGGAGACGGCCGGGTCATGTGGAACCACGTGCTCCGCAACGCGATGATTCCGGTCATCACGCGGGTCGTGCTGGCGATTCCCTTTCTCTTCACTGGATCGATCCTCCTGGAGTCCTTCTTCGCGATCCCCGGGCTGGGGTCGATGACCGTCGATGCGATCCATGCGAACGACTTCGCAACCTTGCGCGTCATGGTCTTCTTGGGCTCCGTTCTCTTCATCGTCGGCCAGATCGTGACGGACATCTGTTACACGCTCGCCGATCCTCGGGTTCGTCTGGAGTAGCGTGGTGGAGCCGTACGTCTTCTCGAATCTCGTCACCGCCGTCCTCGTGCTTGGGCTCGCCTTGGCTCTCTGGGCAGCGGGTCGCAGCTTCTTGTGGCGTCAGGCCGGTCGGGAACTGGTGCATCGGCGCCCGGTGGCGCTGGCGGTCGTTGCGGTCTACGCGCTCGTCGCGGGACTCGACTCCATTGCGTGGACGGACCCGCATGGCGAGGTGGCGGCGGATGACACGGCGCTCCTCGGAGCGGCGCGGACGTTGCTCGACCGGTTCTTTCCGACGGACTTCCAGGAAGCGAGCTACTCGGCCCCGCTCGCCGACCACGAGTTGTACGGCGGTGAGCCGCTCCGCCATCCAGGCGCTCACTTGCTCGGCACCGACATCATTGGGCGGGACGTCCTGCATCGCGCCCTGAAAGGGGCGCGGGTCGCCCTGATCATCGGGGGCCTCACGAGCCTGATCGTGCTCCCATTGGCGCTGCTGGTCGGAGTGTCTGCCGGCTACGTGGGGGGCCGACTCGACGACGCTGTCTTCTTCCTCGTGTCGACGCTGGCGTCGATGCCGAGTCTGCTGCTGCTGATCGCGCTCATCATGGTGCTCGGCTCCGGCACCGTACAGGTCTGCGTGGCACTGGGGGTGACCGGGTGGGTGGGGCTCGCGCGTCTCGTGCGGGCGGAGACCTTCAAGATCCGTGAACTCGATTACATCGATGCGGCGCGGGTTCTTGGGACGTCGGAGTTGCGGATCGTCTGGAGGCACGTCCTGCCGAACCTCATGCATCTGGTCGTGATCACGTTCGCGCTGTTGTTCTCGAGCCTAGTGCTTTCCGAAGTCGTGCTCTCCTGGCTCGGGATCGGCATTGATGGATCGTGGGGCCGGATGATCGACCAGTCGCGTACGGAACTCTCGCGCGAGCCGATCATCTGGTGGAATCTCTCGACGGCCTCCGTGGCTCTGTTCGGTCTCATACTCGCGGTGAACCAAGTGGCCGACGCGGTGCGCGATATTCTCGACCCGCGAACCATGGGAGAGCGTTCGTGAGCGAGCGGATTCTCACCGTTCGGGATCTGTGCACGAGCTTTCCCCAGGGCGGGAATCGCCTGAACGTGGTGGATCGCGTTTCGTTCGACGTGAATGCGGGTGAGACTCTCGCGCTCGTCGGGGAATCCGGCTGCGGAAAGTCGATGACCGCGCTCTCGGTGATGCGGCTCGTGCCGAAGCCGGGCCGGGTGGCGTCCGGTACGATCCACGTCGGCGATCAGGATGTGCGTGCTCTGCCCGTCACCGAGATGCGTCGCGTGCGCGGCGGCGAGGTCTCGATGATCTTCCAGGAGCCGATGACGAGCTTGAATCCGGTTCAGCGGTGTGGACGTCAGATCGTCGAGGCGATCCGACTACATCACGCGGAATCGAAAGAGCAGGCGCGCACGCGCGCACGCGACCTCTTCGGAGAAGTCGGGATCCCCGATCCGGACGAGCGCCTCGACGCCTACCCGCACCAGCTTTCGGGTGGGATGCGCCAACGCGTGATGATAGCGATGGCGCTTGCGTCCCGGCCGAAGCTCTTGATCGCCGACGAGCCGACTACGGCCCTCGACGTGACGATCCAGGCGCAGATCCTCGATCTTCTTCGGTCCCTACAGCGTGATCTCGGGATGGCGATCCTGCTCATAACGCATGACGTCGGGGTCGTGAACGAGCTCGCCGACCGAGTCCTCGTTATGTACGCGGGCCGGATCGCGGAAGAGGGACAACGGCGCGAGGTCCTCGCCGCGCCCGGGCATCCGTATACGCGCGGCCTCCTGCGGTCGTTGCCGGGGGTCGTCGAGCGGGGCGATCGGCTCGACGAGATCGAAGGCGTCGTGCCGCCTCCGGGCGAATGGACACGAGGATGCCGGTTCTCGAACCGGTGTCCGATCGTCTTCGATCCGTGTGCGGACACAGAGCCCGAGCGCTTCACGTTGAACGAGACCCACGGCGCGTGGTGCCATGCTTTGAAGCGCGACGGCGGAGTCGATTCGTGAATCGTGCCCGGGAGGCGTTGCTGCGTGTGGAGGGGCTCGCGACCCATTTCGACGTTCGCTCGGGCCCGCTCCAGCGTGTGGCCGGCGCCGTGCGTGCCGTCGATGGTGTGAACCTCGAGGTCGAGGCGGGGAAGACCCTCGCGCTCGTCGGCGAATCCGGTTGTGGCAAGACGACCGTGGGGCGTTCGATTCTCGGGCTCGAGAAGCCGCACGCAGGCCAGATCTGGTTCGACGGCGAGGATCTTCTCCGTCTGGCCCCCGCGGATCTCCGCACGCGCCGAAAGCGAATCCAGATGGTCTTCCAGGATCCGGCGGCCGCGCTGAACCCGCGCATGCGGATTCGAGACGCGATTGCGGAGGGCATGCGGGCGTTTGGGGTCGGCGCGACTCCTGGCCAGCGGACCGAGAGGATCGCGGCGCTTCTGACGCGCGTGAAGCTCGATCCCGGCTACATGTCGCGCTATCCCCACGAGCTTTCGGGCGGACAACGCCAGCGGGTCTGCATCGCGCGCGCTCTCGCGGTCGATCCGGACCTCATCGTGTGTGACGAGTCGGTCTCTGCGCTCGATGTGTCGATTCAGGCGCAAATCCTGAACCTCCTCGCTGACCTCCAGCAGGAGCGTGGACTCGCATACCTCTTCATCACGCACGACCTGGGCGTCGTGCGTCACATCGCCGACCGCGTGGCGGTGATGTACCTCGGGCAGATCGTCGAGGACGGGCCGGTGGAGAGGGTGTTCGATGCGCCGGCCCATCCCTACACGGAGGGCCTTCTCGCGGCGGCGCCCTCGCTGGACCCCGATCGGGCCGCTCGCCCGGTCATCGTCCGCGGCGACGTGCCGTCCCCCGCCCGCCCGCCTCCCGGTTGTCGGTTTCATACGCGTTGTCCGGTGGCCTTTTCTCGTTGCTCGGTCGAGGCACCCAAGACGTACCCCGCGGGTGCCGAGGGGGACGACGTTGGGATGAGCCGCTGTTTCCTTCGGGAGGAGCGGCCGGACTCGACGTGACCGGCCGACGTCCGAAATCGGTGTCGACGCAGTAGGCGAGGATCTTCTCGATGTACTCCTGCACCCGTGGTGGTCGCCCGGCGAACGCGGCCGCCTGCGTCACGTCGAAGCGTGGCATGCGGGCGAGGTAGGGCAGGTAGAGGGCACCTTCGGTCACGACGGGCGCGAGCCGGCCGAAGCGAAGGTGACGGAGGAGCGGGTGGGCGTACCGCGCCCACCTCTCGGGATGGACGAAGCGCACTGGCTTGCGATCCGGAAACACCCGGTGCAGCACGTCGGCGAGTTCGCCGATCGTCGCGGAGTTCTCCGGTCCGGCAGCGAGATGAAAGCAGCCTCCGATCGTGTCGGGTCGGGAGCGCAAGGTCATCATCGCGTCCCGTACGAAGTCCACGGGGACGACGTCGACTGTCATCCCGCGATTCGCCGGACAGGTGCGCCAGAGTCCGCGTGCGTAGATGCGGATCGGGCCGTAGATCGTTCGGAAGCTCGACGTTCGACCGCGCGCCGATTCGCCGACGACGAGGCTTGGTCGATGAATCGCCACCGGGAGCTTCTGGCCCGCCGCGCGCATCGCCATCTCCGCCTCGAACTTCGTCCGCTCGTAGGAGTTCTTGTGGCCTTCGCGCGCATCGAGTTCGTCTTCGTGGACGAGATCCGTTCGGTTTCCGGCGACGAAGGCGGTGCTCACGTGATCGACTCGAGCGACGCCGCCCCGCCGTTCTCGCAGGTGTGCGAGTTCGATGACCGACTTTGTTCCACCGAGGTTTACGACGCGCGCTCGTTCGATGGGTTCATTAAAGCGGACGGTCGCGCCGCAGTGCAGAAACTGATCGCATTCCGAGATGACTCGGTCGGAGCCGCGGGTGCCGAGCCCGAGCCGGGGTTTGGACAGGTCGCCGACCGCGACCTGAAGCCGGCCGGGTTCAGGCGGGGACTCCAGGCCGGCGCGCGCGAGTGCCTGCTCGATCCGCGCTCTGCCCGTGCCCAAATCGGGGGCGCGCACCAGGGCGACCACCTCCTCATCTCGTTCGAGCATTGCGCGCAGCAGATGACTCCCCAAGAACCCCGATCCTCCAGTCAAAAACGTCGCCATTCGGACTCCCCTTTCCAGGTCCGGGGCTCATAGAGGCATCCGAATTCTCCTGCAATGACGCGAAGAAAGCGATTCCGGAAGGGAATCGAAGCATCGATTGGGGGAGTCGAGTAGGGGGCCGATCGGCCTGCGACACTATGCCGCATTTCTCAGTTCGCCAGGTTCCCCTACGGTTCAGGAGTCAGCGCACTGAATTCGAGGTTACTCGCATGCAACCAGAACTCATGAAATCTCTCGTCATGGTCGGCCTCCTAGCCACCTTCTCCATTGGTTGTGGTGATTCCGCGTCGAGCGGAAGGGGCCACGAACACGAGGGCGGAGATGGCGAACACGAGCACATGCCGGAGCCGCCAACGGACGGCGGGGATGAACTGGCGCAGCGCGCGTGCCACGGGCTTCATGGCGAGTCGGTCGATCTCCAAGCTGCCGCAGATCACGCGGGTGCGGAGTCCGCCCGCGTCGTGGTGGGCGAGACGACCGTCGTGCACCTTCCGAGTGGCGCGTCGGGCTTTGCGGGGATCATGATCCCGCACGACCATGGGGACTGGGGATTCTTCGTCGACGAGCCGAATGTCGTGGTGACGGTCACCGCCCATGACGGCACGCGCTTCGACATCAATCCGCACTCGCCAAGCGAGTCGTGCCCGGACGACATGCAGGTCGACGCGCGCGTCCACATCCCCGCGGGTGGGCACTACACGATCGAGTTCGCCGCAGAAGGTGCGCGCGAGGTTACGTTGCAGGTTCTCCCAGAAGGCGAGTACGCGGACCCGAATGCTGATCCGGTTTCGGCGGGTGCGTGTGAGGCGCTCGGTGGCGAGATCCAGACGGTGATGGCCTCTTCGGCGGCGGACGAAGCGCTTGCGGGAAACTTCGTCATGACCGGCGGCCACTTCTACCACCTGGTGCTGCCGGAGGGTTCGAGCTACGTCGGCGTGCATCTGCCGACTGACCACACGGATTGGGCGGTCTTCGTTAGCGAGGAAGATGTCGCGTTCTCGTTGTCGCACCCTGACGTGGGCATCTTCGGCATCTCACCGCTGGTTCCGAGCCCGGTGTGCCCGGACGACATCCTCGTCGACACGCGCGTGCACATCCACGCGGGCGGAGACTTCGTCCTCGAGCTCGGGCCGACCGGTCCTCGCGAGGTGTTGTTCAACATCGTTTCCGAGGCCGAGGGCCACGGCGAAGGCGGTCACGAAGAAGGTGGTGAGGAGCACGGCGGGGAAGAGGGCGGCCACGAGGAAGGTGGCGAGGAACACGGCGGTGAGGACGAAGACCACGCATAGGCGCGCGGTTCACCCCGACCCGCGACGATTTGACGCATTGTAGGCCCCGGAAGCCGGCCGCTAGAGTTGTAGGAAGGCCCCGGAGAGAGCCCTGGAAGCCACTGTAGAAAGAGGAGAACTCCTGGATGGCAACGAGATTCGTAGACAGTGTACGTTCGGCAGCCCGCGCGAGATGGATCGTTTCCCTTGTGGCGGCCGCGTCGATGCTCGTCGTCCCGTCGATGTCACACGGCCAGACCATTGGCACGCCCGACGTCAGCGGTGACCAGCTGATCTTCCTTTACGACGCGCGAACGAATCGCACGGCGTTCCTCACGGTCGCTAATCCGTCGGACGACACGATCTTCCTCGACATCGCCCTCTACGGGCAGGACCTCGCTAGCCAGATCGCCGGGCAGACCGTCTCGCTCGGCCCGGCTTCCAATCTGGTCATCGACCCGACGAGCTTCGGCGGTGGCGGCGCCAACGGTAGTGCGGGACTGGCCGTGATCACGCCGGTCATGAGCATGTCGGACACGACGCCGGTCGTTCCGGGGCAGCCCATCTCCGGCGGTTTCACTCTCGCGAACCTGACGCTGATGGCGGGGTTCGGGCAGAATCCGTTCGCGCGGCTGGCGATGGACGGCAATAGCCCGGCGTCGCCGGGGACGGCCGTCGACGGGAACAATGCGGTTTACCAGCGCTTCGATCCCGGCATCCTCATGATCCCGGTGTACTTCAATCCGGCGGATCTCGGGCGGCCCGAGGACGACGGCAATCGTGTCCTTCTCGCCGCGTTCGCCGACGACTACGACGGTGGGTACAGACTCTTGCCCGTCAGCACGGATGCGGTCGGCAGCTTCTTCAACGCGACCGGGCTTCGGATCGCCCAGAACACCGTCGGTGTGAACGGCGTGCTCCTGAGTGATCTGCAGTCGATGGCCGGCGAATCGAACCTCGACGGATCGAGCGGCAAAGCCTTCTTCGAGATCGATGCGAAGGGCGGCAATGTGTTAGGCCTCTTCAGCCAGTCGATTTCGACGTTTGCTGCGGGGCAGCGGATGCCGTCGGTTGCGATGGTGCCGAACGGTACGGCCGCACCGGTGCCCGTGACTCTGAACTTCGACGCCCGCGTAAACGGCGAGGAGTTCGCCTGTAACCGCACCTTCACCAACATCGGATCGACCAACGCGACGGTCGAGCCGACGGATTGCCGCATGTACATCGAGAACGTCCGCCTCGTGAACGACGAGGGGGGTGAGGTTCCGGTGACGCTCGATCAGGATGGCGCTTGGCAGCGGCAGGACGTGGCTCTCCTCGACTTCGAGAACGGGACCGGCCTGTGCGGGCAGCGCGGGACCGCCGAGACCAACACGAATATCCGCGGGATGGTCCCAGGGGACACGTATACCCGCATCCGCTTCGAGATGGGTGTCCCTGAGAACATGAACCACGCCGACTCGGCGACGGCGCTGGCACCGCTCAACAAGACCGCGCTCTTCTGGAGTTGGAACGCCGGGTACAAGTTCATTCGGTACGACAACATCGTGGAGAGCAACGGGAATGAGTTCCGCGTGCACATCGGCGCCACGGCCTGTCAGGGTGACGGCCGCGGCAATGCGACGTGTGGGAACTCGAATCGCATCGATGTGGACCTCCCGTTCGACCCGTCGAGCGACACGGTTTTGATCGACCTCGCTTCCTTCTTGGTCGGAACGAACGTCGAGGCGAACACGGCGGAGACTCCCCCGGGCTGCATGTCCGCGCCGGATGATCCCGAATGTGTTGGTGTTTTCGCCCGCGCGGGCCTTCCGTACGGCGGGAATCCCGGTGGCTCGCAACAGATCTTCACCGTAGAATAGGGACTCATGCAGGCGAAGAGGACATTTTTCGCTCTGATCGCTGTAACCGCCTTGGCCGCGTGCGGCAGTGGCGGATCGGACTCTCGGTCGGCAATGGGGCCGGTCGACCCGGGCCCGGGCGAACCGACCGATCCCGTCGACCCGCCGCCTTCGGCCCCGGGTGAGACGACCGACTACGTCTGGGATCTTCCGCCGGGCTTTCCCGAGCCGCTCGTCCCCGAAGACAACCCTATGACGGTGGAGGGGGTCGAACTCGGCCGCCACCTGTTCTACGAGCGTCGACTTTCCGAGAACGGCACGCAGTCCTGCGGGGACTGTCACGAGCAGGCACTCGCGTTCTCCGATGGGCGCGCACGATCCATCGGCTCGACGGGCGAGGAGACGCCGCGCAACTCTCCGAGCCTCACGAACGTTACGTACAATCCCACGCTCACGTGGATGAACCCGCTTCTGAACCTTTTGGAAGACCAGGTCCTCGGACCGTTGTTCGATGAGGACCCGGTCGAGTTGGGTTTCTCCGGTCGCGAAGACGAACTGCTTGCGCGTCTGCGCGGCGAGGCCCTGTACCAGGTCCTGTTCGGCGACGCGTTCCCGAATGACGATGATCCGGTCTCGCTCGGGAACACTACCAAGGCGATCGCCTCCTTCGAGCGAACGCTCCTCTCCGGCAACTCGCCCTTCGACAAGTTCGTGTACCAGGGCGACGACGACGCCATGTCGGAAGCGGCGCGTCGCGGATTCGATCTCTTCGATTCGGAGACCCTCGAGTGCAACCACTGTCACGGTGGATTGAACTTCGCGAGTTCCCTCGCGCACGCCGGGAACCCGGTTGACGCGGCGCCGTTCGAGAACACCGGCCTCTACAACCTCCGCGAAGATGGCGAGTATCCGTACCCGAATAGCGGCTTGTTCGAGTTCACGCAGAGCGTGCGTGATCACGGCCGGATGAAGCCCCCGACGCTTCGCAACATCGAGGTGACCGGACCCTACATGCACGATGGCAGCATCGAGACGCTCGAGGACGTCATGCGCCACTACGAGCGCGGTGGTCGTCTGATCTCCGAGGGTCCCCTCGCGGGCGATGGTCGGATCAATCCGAACAAGAGCGACTTCCTGACCGGCTTCCCGCTCACCAATGGGCAGCGGGCCGACGTCATCGAGTTCTTCAAGAGCCTGACGGACCACGAGTTCCTGAACGATCCCCGGTTCTCGAATCCTTTCCCGGACCAAGAGTAGCGCCCCCGTCCAGCTTCGAGGCCTTGTAGACGATGTCCCTCCGCAGAGCGCGCGCGGCCATGGCACTCGCTGTGACCTTTGTACTCGGCGTCGGTGTCCCGGCGGCCGAGGCGTGCGACATCTGTGCGATCTATACGTCGGTGGATCTCGGGCCGAGCCGCAGTGGGTTCCGTCTCGGACTCGCCCAACAGTACACGCGGTTCGGTACGCGGATGGAGGACTCGGTCGAGGTCGAGAACCCCGGTGAGAAGATGCAGAGCTCGATTACTCAGATCCTGCTCGGGTACAACTTCGGTCCGGAGTGGGGACTGCAGGTGAACCTGCCGATCATCTACCGGCCGTACACGCGCCTAGAGAGCGACGAGTTGGTTTCGGGTTCCGAATCTGGGCTCGGCGATCTCGCGCTGCTCGGTCGCTACACGCCGTTTCGTGCAGTGAGCGAACGCGGGCTGTTCCGCCTCTCACTCTTCGGCGGACTGAAGTTCCCGACCGGGAACTCGGCTCCACTCGCGGAGGAATCCGAGCCACCGGCCGAGGGCACCTTCACGCTGAACAATGCCATTGTCGAGCGCTACGGTGTCGGCGCGGTGTCGAGTCTCGGTTCGGTGGCACACGGGGATGTCGGCCACGGCGCCGCGAGCGCGATCCATGGGCATGATCTGGCCCTCGGAACCGGGTCCTACGATGGGATCGTGGGCGGACAGCTCTTCATGAGCTGGGATCGGTTCTTCTGGACCACGTCGGCGCAGTACACCATTCGGACCGAAGGCTCGTTCGACTACAGGTTCGCCAACGATCTCACGTTCAACGCGGGTCCGGGCTATTACGCTTATCTCGACCACGGCTGGTCCGTCGGACTGCAGGGAATGGTTTCCGGCGAGACGAAGGGTCAGGACGAGCTCGCCGGCGAGAGCCTGGGCGATACGGCCGCGACGTACCTCTTCGCCGGACCCGCGTTGCGCGTGGCGTTCGGTGCGAATTTCTCGGCCGCGGTCATGGGCGACATTCCCTTCGTTCGAAACGAGACCTCGCTCCAGATCGTCCCTGACTACCGCATCCGCGGGGCGTTGATGTGGCGTTTCTGAGGGGCGCGCTCGCCGCGTTCGCATTGCTCGTCGGCCTCGCTTCGAGTGCGCCGGCGGTGTCCGAGGGGGATCCGGCGCCCACGGTGAAGCTGACGGCGCTCGACGGTGTGCCGATGGATCTCGCCGAGTTCCGAGGGAAGGTCGTGGTCCTGGATTTCTGGGCCACCTGGTGTGCGCCGTGCGTCGATCAGTTGACGGGTCTCCAGCGGGTCTCGAGCGATGGGGCCTTGGGCGACTTCGTCGTCGTGGCCGCGAGCATCGACGACGACGTGGACGCACCAAAGGCGTTTCTCGTCGAGAAGTTTCCGAAGGCGAAGTTCCGGGTCGCGCATGATCCGGGCGGCGATGCCCTCGCGTCGTTCGGTGCGGACGGTATCCCGGCGCTCTACGTATTGGATCGAGCTGGCGTCGTCCGTCACACCCACTTCGGCCCGGGTGGGGACGATGATCTCGAGAAGACGCTTTCGGCACTCCTCGCGGCGCCCCCTTCCGCGCCCGCCCGGGGGCCCGTAGACTGATCTCCGTGGAACCCTGGGGCGTCGGCGCACCCGGCGAGGCTCATCCCCTCGCCGACGAGCGCAATCGGATCAACCTCTCGTGGCTCTTGCTGTTGCGCTGGGGCGCCGGGGCGGGGCAGAGCCTCACGGTCTTGATCGTGTGGGGATGGCTGGGCATCGAGCTCCCGCTGGGCCCGCTCTTCTGCCTGATCGCGATCGGGGCAGGGTCGAACCTGGCGGCGACGTTGTGGCTGGGGCGCGCGGAGTCGATTCCCGAGGCTGCGCCGGCGGCCGTGATGTTGATCGACGTCGCCGTGTTGACCGGTCTCTTGTGGGTGACCGGTGGGCCATCGAATCCGTTCAGCACCCTGTACCTCGTGAACATCGCGCTCGCGGCGGCCGTTCTCCGGCCGCGGTGGACGTGGGGCTTGGTGGTGCTCTCGATCGGATGCTTCGGGCTCCTCTTTCGGGTCTCGGGCTCGGAGCACGATGCGATGTCGCACATGGCCCATGGTGGTCTCGGTCTGCACTTCGAGGGAATGTTCGTTGCGTTCGCCGTGAGCGCGGTTTTCATCGCGTACTTCGTTCAGCGGGTGACCGGAGAACTCGCGCGCAGAGAGGGAGAGCTCGCCGACGCCCGGAACGCCCGGACGCGCGCGGAGCGGCTCGCGTCGCTGGGCACGCTCGCCGCCGGAGCGGCGCACGAGCTCTCGACGCCACTCTCGACCATTGCGGTCGTGGCCCGTGAGCTCGAGCGAAAGCTCGGGGTGACGGTGGGGCAGGACGAAGCGGCGGAAGATGCGCGCCTGGTCCGCGAGCAGGTCGACCGGTGTCGTCACATTCTCGATCAGATGTCGGCGGATGCCGGAGAGGTTCGTGGTGACACGTTCGTCGCGGTCGGACTTGCTGAGCTGGTGTCGGAGTCGACCGATGGACTCCGCGAGGTGGATCGCCTCGACGTCCTCGTCGAGGAACTCGACCCGGAGCGTTCGCTGTACGTACCGAAGAGGGCCGTCGTGCAAGCGCTTCGCGCGGTCACGAAGAACGCGCTGGAGGCCTCGTCCAAGGATACGTCGGTCGAGATCCGCGCCGGCCTGGAGGGAGCGGAGTGGCGCATCCAAGTCCGTGACCGCGGGCCGGGGATGTCGGACGATGTTCTCGCTCGCGTCGGCGAGCCGTTCTTCACGACGAAGGGGCCGGGCCGCGGCATGGGTTTGGGCGTCTTCCTCGCGCAAACGGTTCTTTCCGGCCTCGGCGGAGGTCTCGAAATGAAATCGTGGCCGGGCGTCGGGACGACAGCGGAGCTTCGCCTGCCGGTTACGCCGCCGGGTGAAACGGATGGAGCCGCAGCGTGAGTGCCGTAAGCGTTCTGGTGGTCGATGACGACCGCGTCCTGCGTGAGCGCCTTGCGCGGGCTTTGCGCGACCGCGGCTTCGACGTCGTCGCGGCCGGCGACGCGGAGGAGGCCTTGGCCGTAGTCGACTCGACGGGTGTCCCTGATCGCGCCGTCGTGGACCTCCGCATGCCCGGCCGCTCAGGCCTCGAACTCGTCCGCGACCTACGCGACCGCGCTCCCGACGCCCGGATCGTCGTCCTCACCGGCTACGGCAGCATCGCGAGCGCGGTCGAGGCCATGCGCCTCGGGGCCACCAACTACCTCTCCAAACCGGCGGACGCGGACGATGTCGTCGCCGCCTTCGACGCCCCGGACACCCCCACCGACGACCCGGTCGAATCCGGCCTCGAGGCCCCGTCTCTGGCCCGCGCGGAGTGGGAACACATCAACCGTGTCCTCACCGACTGCGACGGAAACGTTTCAGAGGCGGCGCGTCGATTGGGGCTGCACCGCAGGTCACTGCAACGGAAGCTGGCGAAGATGCCTCCGAAGACGTGAGACAGGCGGAGTTGGTTGTCCCCTGGCTGGGGATCGGCAGGGGCGTTCTTTAATCTCGGCGGGGCGCCGTCGTGGTCCCGGAAGAACGCAAGACCAGGATCGCCGCCGGACGCCTTGGCAAGCCGGACCTCTCACTCACACCTCCGCAACCAATCCACCAACATCGGGTTGAACGCTTCGGGTTTTTCCTGGTGCACGAAGTGTCCGGCCCCTTCGAACCGCTCCGTCCGCACCCCCTTGGGGTACTGCGCCGGGTCGATGTAGTCGAACAGCCGCGTATCCATGCAACCGTCGTCGGCGCCGGTCACCGTGAGCGTTGGAACATGCGTCGGTGCGCGTGTCAGCTCCCGTGTTCGTTTCGAGTCCTCTAGGAACGGATGCATCATCGCGCGGTAGTAGGCGAGGGCGGACCAGGCGACGCCGGGCTGCCGGAACGTCTGTTTCAGGCGCTCCATTTCGTCGGGTTCCCAATCCCAACCGGGGGACCAGTCGCGCCAGAGGCGTTCGATGAATGCGAAATCGTTTCGCGCGACGATGGTGTCAGCGATGCCGCGGAGTTGGAAGAAGAGGATGTACCAGGAGTTGCGGAGCTGGATCGGGTGGTGGCGAATGCCGTCTTCGACGGATTGGAAGTTCGCGATCGCGATGGAGGTGAACGACCGAAACAGGGTCGGCTCGACGAGGCAGGCGAGGGCGCCGGCGATCGCGCCCCAGTCGTGGCCCACGAGATGGATCGGTTCTCCCCCGCCCAGAGTGCGTGCCCATTGGACCACGTCGCTCGCGAGCCGCATGGGGTGGTGGGCGGCCACATCCCGGCCCGGTTGGGAGGACGGTTCGTAGCCCCGCATCATGGGGGCGAAGGCGCGGTAGCCGGCGTTCGCGAGGGCCGGGAGTTGATGGCGGAACGACTCGTAGTGGTCCGGGAAGCCGTGGAGGCAGAGCACGGGTGCACCGTCTCCCGCCGTGAGACACCGAAAGCGCAACTCGTTTGCTTCGAGAGTGATGGTTTCGAACGCCATGGCCCATGGGAATGCCGGATCCTCGACCGAATCGCCACCAATTGTACGCCTCACACACATTGTCCAGGCCATGGCCCAGCATCGATCACGCGCTGCATATCGTCATCCAGAAGGTGGCCGGGGAACTACGCGGAGCCGACGTCGTCGAGGCGTAGAAGGGGCTGTATCTGGATTCGGAACACGATCCGTCACTTCCGGTCCTCTGGGATGCGCGGGACGGAACCGTGAGCGGGATGCCCATCGAGGAGATGCGGACGGCCGCGGGGGATTCCGAGGCCTTCTGGGAGCGAATGCGAACTGGCCGCACCGCGATCCGGGTCGGATCGGAAGCCGACTTCGCCATGGGCCGGATGTACCAGCAACTCGCGGACCGGACGCCGCGCGCTCTTTAGGTCTTTTGCGATTACGACGAAGCGATCGCCTGGCTGCAAGCGCCGCGCGACGCCTGACCGTCAGCTTCGCCGGATGGCCTTCGCCGCCTCGGCGGCCCGGATCTCCTCTTCGGTGGCACCCGATTCACGCAAGACCGCATCGGTGGCTTGTCCGAGGGACTGGGCTGCATGCCGCGCTTGCGGTGCCTCGCCGTCGAACACGATCGGCGCACCGACGGCGCGGAACGTCGTGCCGTCGTCGCGGTCGATATTCAGGATGTAGCCGTTCGCGCGGACCTGTGGGTCGTCCGGAATGTCAATCGGGCTCTGATTCAGACCCCAGATGCAGTCCGTGCCGGTGAGACGCTCGACCCACTCCGCGCGGGGGCGCTCCTTGAATCGTCGCTGAATCTCGCCGACGAGCTCCGCGAGGTTCTCGGCGCGCTTCTCAGGGGAAGCGAACCTCGCGTCGTCGAGGAGATCTTCGTAGCCGGCGGCCCGTGCGAAGATCGGGAAGAACCGTGGTTCGTCCTGCCACATCATCAACGTCACGTACTTCTCGTCTGCGGTGAGGTAGGTCGTCGCGACGGCCGAACGCGGCATGCCGCCGGCCTCCATCTTTGGGAGGTCGCGGCCGTATTGCATCGCGGCGTTGATGTCGGGCGACATCATCCATGTCGCGACGCCGAGTAGAGAAACGTCGACCACGCTCGCGTGTCCCGTGCGCTCGCGCTTGTACAGCGCACCCGCGATGCCACCGGCCAGTGTGAGGCCGCTCGTGAAATCGCCGGTCGCCGGTCGCTGGCCGATGAGGTGCTGGCCCGGCGGGGTGAGACGTTCCTGGACGGAGCCGCGCGCCCAGAACGAGACGGCGTCGAAGCCCCCGGCGTCCGCCTCGTCGCCCTTCGCTCCCTGGCCATGGCCGCGCGCGTAGATGATCTTCGGGTTTACCCGTCGAATGTCGTCGACGTCGATGCCCAGTCGCTGCCGGCTCCCCGGCAGCAGGTTCGTCAGGAAGACGTCGGCCTTTGCGGCGACCTGGAGCAGCAGGGCGTGCCCCTCGGGCTTCGTGACGTCGATCGCGATGCACTGCTTACTGCGGAACAACGATTCCGTCATGAAACTCGGCACGTCCGGGTCGGTTCCGGGGATCACGCCCCACCCGACCAGTTGACGCGTCGGGTCCCCACGCTCGGGGTGTTCGACCTTCACGACGTCGGCCCCCCAGTCGGCGAGGGCGGTGCCGGCGGACGGCACGAAGCCGTGTTCCGCTACTTCCAGCACGCGAACTCCTTCGAGGATATCTAGCATGCTGGACGCCTATCCGATGGCGACCGTTGAGCGAAATGGGATAGAGCGGAAACATGCCGAGGGTTCTGATCGCCGGTGCGGGCCCGGGAGGGGCCGCGCTGGCTTTCCTGCTGTCGCGCCGTGGGATCGACGTGACTCTCCTGGAGCGCCACACCGATTTTGCACGCGAGTTTCGCGGCGAGCTGCTGCTCCCTGGCGGCCTCGAGATCCTGCAGCAGATGGGACTGTGGGACTCCTATGAGGCGGTTCCGCAGGTAGAGCTCCGTTCGATCGCGGCCTTCGTGAACGGTCGGCAGCGGGTTCGAGTCGAGTTCGATCCTTCCGTCATGGGCGACATCGCCCCGCGGTGGATTTCGCAGGCGCACTTTCTCGAGATGTTAGTCGCCAAAGCCGCGGCGCATCCGTCCTTCTCTCTAGAGCGCGGGATGACCGTGCGAGATCTTCTGCGCGAGGATGGTCGCGTCGTCGGACTTCGCTGTGTCGGGCCGGACGGCGAGCACGACATTCGCGCGGACCTCGTCATCGGTGCCGACGGGCGCTCGTCTGTCGTGCGTCGGCGCGCGGGGCTAACGGTGCACGAAGACCCGGCGCCGATGGACATCGTGTGGTTCAAGGTTCCTCGTCCCGCGTTCCTGGAGAACGATCCGCACTTGCGCGCCTACGTCGGGGACGGGCACCTCCTGCTCGCCGCACCGGTGAATGAAGACCGGCTGCAGATCGCGTGGATCATTCCGAAGGGCGGTTTCGGCGGTGTACGGGGTCGCGGGATGGAAGCCTGCGTGGATGCGATGGCCAGGCACGTGTCGCCCGACCTCTCCGATCATCTCAAGAAGACCGGCGCGGGTGCGATGGAGCCGTTTCTCTTGAGCACGGTCTCGGACTGCGCCTCCGAATGGACTCGTCCGGGTATGATGGTGATCGGCGATGCCGCGCACACGATGAGCCCCGTAGGGGGGCAGGGTCTGAACCACGCCCTTCGCGATGCTGCGGTGGCCGCGAATCACCTCGTCCCCGTCCTTACGAGCGCAGGGCCGCTCGACGGGGGCGCGGTCGACGCCGCAACCTTCGCGGCCGAGCAGGAACGGACGCCGGAGATTTCCACGATCCAGCGCCTCCAGGCGCTGCCCCCGAGGATCCTCTTCAGTCAACGCAGCGCAGCGGGGATCGTGATGGGGATCGGCGCCTTCTTCGTGAACCACGGATGGACGCCGCCGCTGGCCGGGAGGATCATGCGTCAGTTCTTCTTCGGGGTCGACGAAGTCCGACTCCGCGTCTGAGGTTGCTCACGCCCGCGTGCTCGTCTCCGACAGTCGGGAGGCCAGGACGCGCTAGAGATTCAACAGGACCTTCGCCGCGACGGTCGGCTCGCGATTGAGAAAGGCGCGCAGGAAGCCCGCGGACAGCACCACGACCCCGCACGGCGTCCGCGCGATCACATTCGCGGTACGCCGGCCCTCGGTCAGAAAGCCGATCTTGCCGAAAGGGTCGCCCGAACCGAGAAACGAGAGGGCATGCTCGGGGGCTTCGTCCCCTAGGACCTCGCACGCGCCGTTCGAGACGACGAACAGGGTCTCCCCGAGCTCTCCTTGTCGGACGATGTGGCCGCCCGGCTGTGCTTCGACGACCGTGGTCTTCGCGAGGAAGCGCTCAGATTCTCCCTTGTCGAGTCCGTGAAGAAGACCGACCGAATGCAGTGGGTCGCTTGCGATTCGCTCGCCGAGAAGTTCCAAAAAGACGCCCTCGGGAAGAAGTTGGGCGCTGTCGAAGGAGTCTGCGCGCGGGTACGTCCTGTCGAACCATGCGCGCGCTTGGGTGTCGTCCGGGCCGTTCTTCGCGACGCGCGCCAATAGCGACCGTACATGTTGGAGCCTCTGTGGGTCTCCAAGTAGCATGAGGATCGGGACCTTGAGGCCGTAAGAGCCGTGGTTGAACGCGCTTTCCTAGCGGCGGAACCCGAGGTGCTCGTCGAACGGGAGGAGATGCGGGCTGCAGTCCCCGTAGTTCAGCCGGATGCCGTGCTCGTGCGCCGCCTCGAAGGCGGTCTTCATGAGTCGAAGGATCGCGGTGCCGTGACGGAGCTTCGGATCCAGCATGAAGCCCCCCGTCGCGCAGGCCTCGTTTGGGGAGAAGGACGCTCAGGCGCATGAAGCGGTTTCTCCTCCGAGTTCACGGAACATTCGCAAGTAGAGCCCGGCGACGACTTCGCCTGCCTGCGACGAACCGAATGGCCTTTGCGTCATCGCCGAGTCTTTCGGCGAGTTTCTGAACCGCAGTCTTGCCGAGGTCGTCGCGCACATGCTTCCGAAGGGCTGCGAGGTTCTCCATGCCGACCCCTACCGCCGCCGCCGGGGAGCGGTCCATCACCTGATCATGTTACTCCTGCGGTTCCGCGTCGGTCACTCCGGTCCGCGGAGCCGGCGGGCCGGACGGTCGGACTCTTCGTAGGCCTTGGGCTTGCGGGCCTCGAGGTAGATCCGGATCTCCGCCGGGCCGAGCCGCCAACTCTTGTGGACCGGCGCGTCGGCCTCGAAACCGCGCTGCCGGCGGGCGGCCTTCCCGAATCCCCACCAGATGAACTCCCACCTCTGCTCCGAGACGGCGTCGGCAGGGCGATACGGGGATCGGGGCATGGGAGGAATCTACCGACCGCGCCGGTTCAGAGCCACAAGGGTTCTGTGAGCGCCTCAGCTGCAGCTGGCGTTGGAGGTGGCGTCGTCGAAGACGTCGCAATCGATTGCGAGGTCTTCACTCGCGGTGTTGATCGCCTTGCAGGTCGCACATCGCGACGCGGCGAGCACACAGCCGTGCAGGACCTCACCGTCACTCGTGCCGCAGGCAGGAAACGCCGAGAGGATGTCGACGCCGCCGTCAACGCAGGGCTTGGCGATCGCCTTGCGGATCGGGTCGATCTTGCCCGCGGCCGTATCGCACTTCTTGGCGATCTTTCCGTTGGGGTCGTCGCCCGCGCAGAGCGCCTGGTCGGTCGGGTCGTCGAACGGGACGTCCGCGCCAGCCGGGCCTGCGGTCCCCTTGAAGCCGAGAGTCGAGCAACGCCGGAACTCCTTCAGCATCGCCGATTCGCAATTCTGAGCCTTCCGGATCACGAGCTGCTGGCACTTCGCTGCGTCGCGATCGGCCGACTCGAGGATGATGCCCAGGTCGAGATCCGGTCCGAACATCGCATGCGTGAGGTCGAGGTCGCGCTGCTCGGCGGCCTCCTGTAGTTCGGTAGGCTGGCCGGTGCCGAAGGTGGGGAAGCGAAGATAGCCCACGCCGTCGAAACCGGAGCAGGCTCCGTCCCACGCCTTGTTGGTGCTGACGACGGCGGCGGTCGTCTTCGGGTCCTCGGTGGCGACACAGGTTTCGATCGGCCCGGGTAGAAGTCCCTTCGCGATCAGACGCACGCAGTTGTACACGCGTCGCCCGACCGACTTCGAGAGCTTCTCGAACTGCTTCTGGAGCTTCTGTGTGCACTTTGTGTGGTCGCCCGTCACAGGAACGTTCTCGGTGACGAGGACTAAATTCGCTCGGATCTCACCCGTCGGCCAGATGTCGCTGTGGATGTTCACGTAGCCGAGCTCATCCACCATGGCCTGCAGGTTGATCGGTGCGACGAGCCCCGGCGTGCCCGGAACGATAGAGGTGAGTAGAACCGTGTCGGAGTAGGAGTCGGTCGTGCGGTTTACGCCGGCGATGACGACGTCGGACGCGTCGTTGAAGACGTTCCAGAGGTGCGGCATCACGCTCTGCGAGGGGGTCGCCGGTCCATGCACGTGGATGGCGGAAAGCTGGCCTTCGAGGGCGGTCCAGTCCACCGTGTACGAGATGAGGCCTGTCGTGTGGTCGTAGGAAATGTTCGCGTGCCCGGTGGCGGCGCTCTCGGTCGAGCCGTCCCCGACGCCGGAGTTGTTCACCTGATCCTCGCTGGCGTCCATGTCCCAGACATAGGTCTCTGCCCCGGAAGTAGCGGGCAGGAGCAGGAGCCCACAGAGGGCGGCAAGCAAGGGCAATCGAACGCGGGACATGGGTGGAAATCTCCTCAGACGGTTGCCTTATTGTGCCGCAGTGGCGGGATGACTGGCAACAGAAGATCTGCCTTCCGGTGAATGTTCGTTCGGGATTTTACGCAGCGAAAACGGACTCCCCCTCGCACAGGGGGCCGAGCGTGAGATCCCCCGGTGGGGTCGCTATCAAGGGCCCGTGACCACAACGGCAAAGCTTTTCCATACAGACGAGGGGCAGGGCGCTCCCGTCCTGTTCCTCCACGGCCTCGCCGGAGATCACGGCGTCTTCGAGCGCCAGACGCTCGACATCTCTCAAGGTTGGCGGACCCTGCGGGTCGATGCCCGCGGGCACGGCCAATCGGAGGTGCCCCCCGGGCCCTGGACGATCGCCGACTTCGCAGGCGACTTCGTCGGTCTGCTCGACGAACTCGGACTCGACTCGGCCCATGTCGTCGGGCACTCCGCCGGCGGCGTGTTCGCGATGAGCATGGCGCTCGATCATCCCACGCGGGTGAAGAGCCTCTTCCTCGTCGGGACGTCGGCCGAGCTCAAGCCGGAGATCGCTGAGAAGAGCTACCTCCGCTGGGCGAGCCTCGCGCAGAAGAGTGGGCTCGAGGCGGCGCTCGAGGACGCCCGACTTCCGATCCCCGCCGGGATTCGCCCGGAGCACGGCGATGGGTTCGCGCAGAGCTGTCGTGCGGTCAGCCAGATGGTGGGCGAGCCCCTCGCGCCGCGCCTCGGTGAGATCCGCTGTCCGACGGCGTTCGTGGTGGGGGAGAAGGATCCTTTCGGCCCCGGAGGATCGGTGAAAGCGAGTCGCGCCGTTCCGGGTGCGGAACTACAGATCATCGAGGGCCAGGGGCACTACCCCTTCCGCCGCGAAGTTGAGGACTTCAACCGTCGGCTGCGGACGTTCCTCGAAGCGGTGTCTTAGCAGGCTAGCCTTCCGGAACGAGTCGGAAGCAGCAGGGCGGCTTGCCGCGGGCCATGAAGTTGATGATCCGTGCGCCGACCGGGTGCGCGGACAGAATCGCACGATTGAAACGCTCGAGCTCTGCGTCCGTTCCAACCGTGCCCCGGTAGGCGACCGCACCGTCGCCGAAATCGAGTTCGGCGCGTCCGGTTGCCTGGACGTTCCGGACCCAGTTTCGCGCCGTGTCGCGCGTCCCGATCCAGACGTCTCCGTCGAGGTCGACGAACCAGACGGTGAGTTTGAAGGGCTTGCCGCTCTTGCGACCGAAGTGCGTGAGCTCGACGCTCGATTTCTTTTTCGTGGCCATGGTCTGCCGGCAGTATCTCCTGCCCCGGGATAGGCCTCAAGGAGTCGGCCGCGCAGCCTCGTTGGTCTGGAGAGGTCGTCGGGGATGGGATATGGGCTGCGCATGCCGAATAGCTTGCGGATCGTGGTCGGAGTCCTGGGAGGCTTCTTTTTTCTGAGTGGATTGAACTGGATCATCGATCCGGCCGCCGCGGCGCAAGGGCTGGGAGTGGCGCTTCCCGAAGGGCTCGCTCGCAGCACGCTAATCGGGGACCTCGGATCTTTCTTCCTCACGGCGGGCACTCTCATACTGCTCGGGGCGATAACGGCCCAGGCCCATTGGCTGCAGGCCGCAGCGCTCCTCTTCGGGGGCGCGGCGATCATGAGGATGCTCGCCTGGGCGATGCACGGCGCCGACTTCGCGGTAGTCTTCATCGTGAGCGAGATCGTCTCGACGGCGCTGCTGCTATTCGCAGCATCTCGGGCGACCTGACCGCGCGCCTCTTGCACGGCTGCGGTCGTCTTGCGCGGCCGCACGCCGAAAGCCTCCGATTACCCTTTAGGTTCGGCGGCCTCGCGGCACTGCTCTTGCTATAAGGTTCACTCGGCGGCAGGAGGATCTTTACAATTAGGCAAGGAGGCACGAGAGCGCGGCTGCGTCCTGGAAGTCGTGCGTGGGCGAGTCGGCTCGCCCCGATGATCGGGGTGGCGGTGGCTCTCTGTGCGCTGGCGGCCCCCGGGCTGCTCCAGGCCGCCACGCTGAGTTCCCTGCGGCTGGACCGGAGCGACCAGACCGTCGCGCCGGCGCGAACGATCCGGATCGCAGCGGTCGCCACGATGGCCGACGGGACCGTCTCGGACGTCACGGCCGATGCGACCTGGAAGACCGACGACGCCGACCTCGCGCGCTTCATTTCGGGTGATCCGGGGGCGCTGCGTACGCGTCGGCCCGGGGTGGTGCAGATCACCGCCTCCGTTCTCGGGAAGACGGCCTCGGCGGTGATCACGATCGACCCGGGCGACGTCGTCGAGTTGATCACGCGGCCCGGCACGAAACGGGTCGAGATCGACCGTCCGATGGCGTTCACGGCACGGCTCGTTCACGAGAGCGGCTACCAGCGCGATGTGACCGACGAGGCCCGTTGGACCACGAGGAACCCTGACGTCGCGGGCGTGAAGAACGGAGGCACTCCGGGGCGGGTCCTTCCGCGATCGCTGGGCACCACGTTCATCCGTGTGCGCCATCCCCCAACGGGTCTCAAGAATACCGACGGGAAGACGCAGGTCTTGCCGGCGATCGGGAGGGTGCGGTTCCAAGAGAAGTCGATCGTGCTCGGTCGCGGGATGACGACCGATCTACGCGTGCTCGGCCAGCACGGGGACCTCGACGTTCGCACAGGCCTGACCGAGGATCTGGAGTTCTCGACCGACGGCGGCGAGATGATCGACCTCGTGGCCACCGGTAAGGATGCCGGGCAGGTCACGGCGCTGAAAGACGGCATCACCACCGTTCGCGTGTACGACCGTGCGCGCAAGATCGGGACTCCGAAGAGCCGCGCCGTCGTCATCGTCGTGGCTGGTGTCCTCGAAGAGCTCGAGATTCTTCCGAATCCGCTCAAGGTGAACGCGGCTGATGTGCGCAACGCGTCGGTCTTCGGTCTGCTCACGTCGGGGCTCCGAACGGGCAATCTCCGAAAGCTCGTCGAGTGGTTCGTCGAGGACCCGGAACTCGCGAGCGTCGGCAAGAGCGGGAATGATGTCGGTACCGTCAAGGGGAAAGAGGCCGGGACCACCACGCTCTTGGCGCGCTACGACGAGTTCGATGTGGTCTCGACCGCGATCGACAATCTCGTGGTCCGCGGACGTGTCGAGAGCGTCACCCTCGAGCCGACGGAGGCCACTATCGGCCTCGAACTCGAGTACCTCCTCCGCGCGTATGGGAATCGCGACGATTCGACGCGCAGCAACATCTCGGGGAGTGTGAACTGGTCGACGGACCCCGACGGCGTGGTCTCGATCGATGACGCCGGGCGAATGACCGGCCTCGTGAACGGCGTCACGACCGTTACTGCGACCGATCCGAAGACTGGGCTCGGGGCTTCGGCCGAAGTCACGGTCGCCGGCCGTTTGACATCCCTCACGGTTCCGACCGTCCGAGTCGACGAAGGCGACGAGAAGAAGGCGAAGGCTTACGGCAATCTCTCGAGCGGTCTTCAGACGAGCGATCTCCGCTTGGTCGTCGATTGGTCGGTGAAGAATGCGATGGTCGCGCAGGTTGGCAACGGAGGGCCGGCGGTGGCGGGAGAGCGACGGTTGGACTCCGGTGAAGTGTTCGGTCGGGAGATCGGCACGACGCGCCTCACGGCAGTGGAACCGATCACCGGCCTCGGATCGAAGCAGGCCGGAAACCTCGTCGTGCGCCGCGCCGAAGACCCGCCGAGCCCGAACGCGAATCCGGCCCCGATCGAACCGCCGTCCGTTCGCGATCTTTCGGTGGTCGTCGAGCCGGGCAATGATGGCGAGGTCGCGACCGGCGTGACGGAGACGTACAAGGCCCGCTCCCTGCGCAGCGATGGCTCCAAGAAGAACATCAGCGACAAGTGCGATTGGCGTATCGATGATACGTCGATCGCGACAGTGGACAACGTGCTTCCGAAGAAGGGTGGAGTCACCGGTGTTCGTCTGGGAAGCACGACCGTGCACATCGACTGCAATGGTCTTACGGCCTCGGGTCTGGTGGAGGTCGTCGGGGACGTCATCGGGGTTACGATCCAGCCTGATGGGTTCACCGGGGCCGTCGGTGAGACGAAGCAACTCCGCGCCCGTGTGAACTTCTCCGGCGGTGGTTTTGACGACGTGACGCGCGAGGTGGATTGGTCTTCGACGAACCCGGATGTCGCGACTGTCGAGAACGACAACGAGGTCTTGAAGGGCCGCGTCACGTTCCACGAACTCGGGGAAGCTTTGATTTTCGCCGTCGACGCGACCGGTCATGTCGGCACGAGTACCGCCACCGTCGACAAGTGATGTGGGTGCCTGCTTGACGGTGGGCGCTTCCTCGGGTCCGCTCCCAGGAGCCCTCTCCTCATGAACCTGGGACCTCTGATGCCTCGACGGGACGGGCCAGCACTAGGTGCGGTTCTTCGACGACGGCGTCCAGTTTGCCGAGGCGACGGGTTTCGTTCGCACGGCCGATCGCACCGCTCGACGGCTACCCACTCCCGGCACACCCGCCACGACCTCGCACCTCCCCGCTGAGTCGTGCGCGGCTACAGACGCCCCGTCTTTCTCGCGCCACCAGCATCTGAACGCCGACCCCGCGCCCCCTCAAACCTGATGCACGAGAACACCTCGCGCCCCTTCGGTACCCCTCCGAACCCGGCGCTGTCACTTTCAAGACGAGCCGCCGCCCTCGAGCATCGAGTTCCCGGCGAACAGGCCTGAAGCCCGGCCCCCTGAGAGAGATCAGATCCCGATGGTTCGAAGAGCCAAAGCCCCTAGGCCGAGACTGAGCGCCCAAGCCCCCGCGCCAGAGCCACGATCAGGTCGTCGCAGCCGTCGTCCTCGCCTGCAGTGCCGAGCGCCATCCGAACACCTACCGCGGCGCTCCGTGCAATCACCTGCGGAACCACGAACGCCGAGATCTCACCGCCCGGCACGCACTGACTCGCATCATCGCTGAAGCAGCCTCGGCACGCGAGCGGGCGCACTTCATACGCGCGACATGTGCCCGCGTCGACGTCCAGGATGGGGCAAGCGAGAACCCCACGCGGCGCCGCTCCGGTCACGCGCGGCAAACCCTCGTCGACACGACGCGCGACGTCGTCCCGGACGTCGGCGGGTTGGGATTGGAGCCAATCCAGCAGAGAAGCGACATCAGCGGCGGTCGCGGACACGGGGATGTGACAGCACGCGGAGCAGCCGGCAGCGCACGCGGGTCCCTGGCCGGCCTCTTCGTCCTCTTCTATCTCTTCGTCGATTGACGCCGTGGCGAGGAGCTGCGCCGTCTCTGACACCGCGAGAGGTACGGAACGGTCCGTCCCCCGAGCGACGACTTCCGACATGGACTGCACCTGCTCCGCGAGGTCGGTGGCGGCCTCGAAGTCCTCCTCGTCGAGGTCGAAGTCTTCGAGCTCGGCCTGGAGCATCGCGCGCATTCGCTCTTCGGGATCTTGGCTCACGTCCTCACACTGGCATCTGGCGCTCCCAACTGCGATCCCCATTCAACCCCGGAGGAACAGTTATGGCCGAAACCTACGACGTCGGAACCAAGTTTCTGCGCTTCGAGCGCGAAGGGCACATCGCCTGGTGCACGATCGACCGGCCGAAGTCTCGCAATGCGCTGACGTCGGCGATGTACTACGGAGTGAAGAAGGCGGTTCATCTGGTGAACTCCTTCGAGGAGCCGACGGCACTGATCTTTACCGGCGTCGACGATGTCTTCGCGCCGGGAGGTGAGCTCCGGGGCAACACCGAGGACGCGAACCCCGCGCTCGACTACGTCGTGTCGGGCGACGTGACGCCGTTCGAAGAAGTCCGTCACAGCTTCGCTCCGGTCGTCGCCGCGGTGAACGGGATCTGCCAGGGCGGCGGACTTTTGATCGCTATGCTTGCGGACGTCGCTGTGTGCAGCGAGCGAGCCACCTTCCGAGCCCCGGAGTTGCTGCGGGGCATCGCCGATACCGGGTATGCGGCGTACCTTCCGCCGCACATCGGAGTCGCGGCGGCGCGCGACATGCTTCTGACCGGTCGCAAGGTCACTGCCGACGAGGCGTTGAAGATGGGTCTGATCACCCGTGTCGTTCCGCACGACGATTTGAAGACGGAGGCCGTTGCGGTCGCTGAATCGATCCTCAAGACCGCGCCCGAGGCCCGCATGCACGTGAAGCGCATCGTCAACGACAACTACGGCCACCCGGATCGCATGTCGATGTACTGGTCGATCTTCCGCGGGGGCGAAGCTCGTGAGGGGATGAAGGCGTTCGCCGAGAAGCGCTCTCCGGCGTGGATGCCGAAGGGCATCGATACCGGAAAGCGTCTCTAGTTCTGGGGTTCTCGCTTAGCCGAGCGGGCCGTTCGCGGCTTCCCACTCGGCCTTGTACTCAGCTTTGCTGCGCGTGGAGAGGTCCACGTCGGCGGCGCGTGTCTGCAGCGCGCCGACAGTGGCCGCGGCCTTGGGTGTGTGCGCGAACGGGTCGAAGCGCAGCCAACGCATCGCGTTCTCGTAGGTAATCTTGTTGATCTCGGCGTCGTTGCACTTCGCTTCGACGATGCACTCCCACAGTTCGTCGGACGATCCGGGGAACGTGCAGTCGGAGTGGGGGTAGTCGACCTCGTACGCGATGTTGTCGATCCCGATGCGGTCGCGCAGCAGAAGGCCGGAGGGGTCCGAGATGAAGCACGCGAGGAACTGGTCGCGGAAGACCTCGGTCGGCGTGCGACCGCCGAGATCGGGGTTCGACCAGCGCTGTACGTGGTAGTGGCGCTCCATCCGGTCGAGGAAGCCGGGGATCCACGAGGTGCCGCCTTCGGAGAGTGCGATCTTGAGCGTTGGGTTGTCGCGCACGACGTGGCTCCACATCAGGTTCGCCGCGCAGGGCAGCGAGTTCCAGGTGGGCATCGTGTAGCGCACGTGGACCGGCTCGGTCTCTCTGCCGGGGAATCCCTGTGCGGCGGAGCCGATGTGGATCGTCACGACGACGCCCTCCTCCGCGCAGGCACGGAAGAAGGAATCATAGAATCCCGAGTGAATGCTCGGCAGCCCGAAGGCCTCGGGGTCTTCGGTGAACGTGATCGCCGTTGCGCCCTTCTTGGCGACGCGACGGACCTCGTCCGCCGCGACCTCGCCGTCCCAGATCGGCGAGATGGGATTCGGGATGAAGCGGCCGGGGTGCGCGGCGCACCACTCGTCGATGTGCCAGTCGTTGTAGGCTTGCAAGCACGCGAGCCCGAGGGCCCGGTCCTCCGACTTGGAGAAGAAACCGCCGGCCATGCCGGGGAACGACGGGAAGCACATCGACGCGAGGACTCCGTTGGCGTCCATGTCGCGCACGCGGTGGTCGACGTTGTAGCAACCGGGCCGGATCTCGGACTGGGTGCCGGGATCGAAGCCCCACTCCTCGTTGGGCAGAGTCACGACAGCGTTGATGAAGGACTGGAACGAGGCGCCGTACTCCCACGTCCACGCCTCGGCCTTTCGTTCCTTGTCGTAAGCGAGGCGGGGCGCCCGGCCGACCCACTTCTTGGCGAGGTGACGGTCGAAGAGATCGCGCGGTTCGATGATGTGGTCGTCCACGCTGACGAGGATCATTTCTTCTTTTTTCACCGGTCCGTCCTATTCTTCGTACATGGCATCGATCTGGGTCGCGTACTTGGCGGCGATTGGTTTGCGTTTGAGTTTCATGGTGGGCGTCAGTTCGTCCCCGCCGGGGAGCCAGTCCTCCGGCAGGATCGTGAACTTCTTGACCTGTTCGACGCGCGATAGCCTTTGGTTTCCCGCCTCTACGCCTTCGCTCACGGCGGCATGGACGCGAGGCTCGCTGGCGAGTTCGTCGGCGCTCTTGTGGCCGAGGCCCTGTTCTCCGGCCCAGGCCGCGGCGAAGTCCGGATCGAGTACGAGCAGCGCGGTGTTGTAGCGTCGCCCGTCGCCGATCACGTAGGCCTGGCCGATGAGGGAGCACGCGCCTTTCAGAGCGGCTTCGATGTTGGCTGGCGACATGTTCTTGCCGGCTGCGTTGATGATGAGTTCTTTCTTGCGGTCGACGATCTTCAAGTACCCGTCGTCGTCGAATTCGCCGACGTCGCCGGTGGCGAGCCAGCCGTCGCCATCGATCGTTTCGGCCGTCTTGTCGGGGAGATTGCGGTACCCCTGCATGATGTTCGCGCCCCGGATGAGCACCTCCCGGTCGCCCGCGAGCTTGATCTCGACCCCCGGAGCGGGCTTGCCGACGGTGCCGATTCGGACGGTCCCGGGTTTGCTGAGCGTGCCGATGGCCGTCGTCTCCGACATGCCCCAGCCCTCCGCGAGCTCGATGCCGATGGCGTGGAAGAACTCGAGTACCTCGCGCGGAGTCGGCGCGGCACCGACCGATGCGAACGCGAGCTTGTCGAATCCGAGTGCCGTGCGGAGAGGGCTGAACACGTTCGTTTCGAACTCGGCGACCTTGCCGGCGAGGGCCTCGGGGACCGACTGGCTCGCCTGTTCGAGTCGGAGCTTTTCTACAGAGGCGGCGAGCGCGGTCTCCATCGCTCGACGCTCGTCCGCGGGGCCCGAGGACAGGCGCGCGTCGAAGCCGGCTTTGATTTTTTCCCAGATGCGCGGCACCGCGAAGAAGAAGTCGGGCCGCACGTCGGGGAGCGCCGCCGCGATCTGCCGAGGGTCGGGGATCGTCGTGATCGTCGAGCGGCAGAGGATCGGGATGTAGTAGTTGAGTGCGCGCTCGGCGATGTGCGCCGTCGGGAGCCACGAGAGCACGCGACCGTTCGCCGGGAGTGGGACGGTCGCATTGAGCATCCCAGCGACGGCTTCGAGGTTGGCGTGCGTGAGTTGAACGCCCTTGGGCGGTCCGGTCGTGCCGGATGTGTAGATCAACGTGAGGAGATCGCTCGGTGCGACATTTTTCGTCGCTGCCTCGCCGTCGAAGCCTACTCCCGACGCCTCGACCTCGGCGAACGAGAGTGCGCCTTCCGCCTCTCCGTCGAGCACGATGAGATGCTCGAGCGCGGGGAGATCCGCGCGGGCGGTGAGGAAGCTTTCGAGGAAGGGACCTTCGACGATCGCGATGCGCGCTCCGGAGTCCCCGACGACGTAGGTGATCTGCTCGGCCGAGAGCGTTTGGTAGATCGAGAACGGAACCGCGCCGAGGGTGACGGCGGCGAGGTCTGCGATGTGGAACTCGGGACGGTTCGACGTCATGAGGGCGATTGTGCTGCCCTTCTCGAGACCCAGCTTCGCGAGGCCGCCGGCCAGCGCGTCCGCCCGGGCTGCGAGCCCGCGGTAGGTGAGGGAGACGGCCCCGTCGAGCGTCTTGACCGCGACAGCCTCAGGGGAGTCAGCCACCGCATCGCGGAAGCCTCGGGCGAAGGTCGGGGACTCGATCATTCCGAGGGGCATGGGCTGGATATGGAGCATCCTCGCGCTGTGCGCAACGGGCCGGTCGGCGCCGGGAGTCGGGGTCGCCTGGCCGGACTGGACCCGCCCGCCGTGCACCGATAGGTAGGCTGGATGATGATTAGAATACTCGCATCCGTCCTTGCGATCAGCCTGCTCGCCGCGCCTGCGTCACGAGCTGAGGAGAAGAAACCGGTGAGTCAGAACGACCCCATCGCTCAGATCGACGCGTTCATCGCGGAGCAGAAAATCGACAAGAGCGGCAACTGGAAGACCAGCTTGCCGAAGCCGCCCGTCGCCTCGTTCGACCCGTCGAAGACCTACTACTGGGTCATCGACACGAACATTGGTGGCCCGATCAAGATCAAGTTGCTCCCGGAGACCGCTCCGATGCACGTCACGAGCACGATCTACCTGACCAAACTCGGCTTCTACGACGACCTTGCGTTCCACCGCGTGATCGACGGCTTCATGGCGCAGGGCGGCGACCCGCGCGGCAACGGAACCGGTGGCCCGGGCTACCAGTACGATGGTGAGTACGACCCGAGCGTGAAGCACGACAAGCCGGGTCTTCTCAGTATGGCGAACGCCGGTCCGGGAACCGACGGGAGCCAGTTCTTCCTCACATTCGTCCCGACGCCGCACCTCAACGGCAAGCACTCCATCTTCGGTGAAGTCACCGAGGGCATGGACGTCGTGAAGCAGCTTGAGGACAACGGAAGCCGCAGCGGCCAGACCAAGAAGCCGCTGTCGATGACCAAGGCAACGATCGAAGTTCAGTAATCCACACGACCCGATGCCGCCGACCCCGCTTGAAGCGTGGGCCGGCGGCATCCCTGGTCGTCCGCTTTAGCTCACATTCGGGATGACGTACTTCCCGATGAGCTCGATCGTTTGCATGACCTTCTCGTGCGGGACCTTGTACGGGTTCACGAGACACAGAAGGAGATCGACGCCGGCACCGGCGTAGTCCCGGCAGGACTCGAGGCACTCCTCGGGGGTGCCGACGACACAGGCTCCGGCCTCGGTCAGGTAGTCCATCGTGATGAGGTCGAGCGAGCCCTCATCCGAGTGCTTCTTCATGTCGGCCGCGTAGCTGTAGGTGCCGAGCTCGCGGTTCTCCTCGGCCATCCACTCGGCGACTTCGGCGATCTGTTTCGCACCGAAGCTCGGGTACCACTCGAAGGACTCCTTCGCGGCTTCGAGAGCCTCCTCGCGGGTGGGGGCGCAGCACATCATCGTGAAGGTTGCGGCCTCGTCGTGGATCTCGGCCCCGATTGGCTTCTCGCACTTCGCGATCGACGCGCGGTACAGGTCGATCTTGCGCTTCACCTCGGACGGCGGCGTTCCGACCGCGAACGAGCAGAGTCCGAGCCCGAGCTGACCCATGAGTTCGTGGCCCTCGTCGCTCGTAGTGGCACCCCACAGGGGCGGGTGAGGGCGCTGGCGAGGCTTGGGGAGCACGCGCCGCTTCGGCATCGACCAGTGCTTGCCCTCGAACTCGTACTCGTCGTTCGTCCAGCAGCCGACGATGTGGCCGAGCGCCTCTTGCCACATCTCTCGGGTTTCGCGCGGATCGACCCCGAAACCTTCGAGTTCTTTGCGCGTGGCGGAGCGCCCCGTCGCGAAGTCGACCCGCCCGTTGCTGATGAGGTCGAGCACCGCTGCGGACTCTGCGGACCGGACCGGGTGATTGTATGGTTTGGGCAGGAGCCGCACGCCGTAGCCCAGCCGCATGTTCTTGGTCCGACTCGCGAGCGCCCCGTAGAGCACCTCGGGGTTCGAGCAGTGTGAGAATTCCTCCAGGAAGTGATGCTCGACGGTCCAGAAGGCGTGAAAGCCCATTTGGTCGCCGAAGATCCCCTGCTCGAGGGTCTCCTGGTAGATGCGGTATTCCTTGTCCTCGTCCCAGGGGCGCGCGACCGGGATCTCGTAGAACAGTGCGAATTTCATGGTTACGAGCAAAACATCGCTGGCGTCCCAACGCCAAGGCAGGGTGGCTTTGAGACATCCGTGAACGGCCGTTTCGCAAGACTGTGAGGCTCGCGCAGCGACCTCTCGTCTCGTAAGCTAGCGCGCCATGAACGTGGGGGAGATCTGGACGGCGATTCGGCAGTGGACGCCCTTTGCCATCCGAACGATCGGTTACGGGTCGGTCTCGTGCTTCATCGGCCCGTTTACGAAGGAGCATTCCGCGAGTCTTTGGGCGATGCGGAAGTGGTGCGTGTCGAGCCTGGGGCATCTCGACATCAGGCTCGAACTCTCCGGCGTGGAGAACGTTCCGGTGGCCGGTCCGTTTGTCTACTGCTCGAACCATCAGAGTCTCGTCGATATCCTCGTGCTCGGTGCGGCGCTGCCCGGCGACTACAAGTGGGCGGCCAAGCGTTCGGTGTTGAACATTCCGTTTCTGGGCTGGCATCTCCGACTCGCCGGGCATGTGCCGGTCGATCGGGGCGGCGGCGCGAAGGCGGCCGACGACGTGATCGAGCGCTTCGCGGAAGTTCTACGGAAGGGGAAGCCGCTCCTCATCTTCCCGGAGGGAACCCGCAGCGTCGACGGCGAGCTGAAGGACTTCAAGGCCGGTGCCTTCAAAGCGGCGATTCGCGGCAACGCACCCATCGTTCCGGTCGCGCTCGACGGGACATTCGCGATGATGAGCAAGGGCGACTTCAACGCCGGCAACCAGGATAAGGTCGTCCGAGTCCGCCTCGGGACGCCGATTTCGTTGCCTGCCGAGAGCGATGATGCCGAGCGCGTCGAAAAGCTGCGCGTGCAGACCCAGGCGGTGATTGGTCAGTTGTTCGAGTCGATCCGAGGGGACGTTGGTTAGTCTCGTGATTTTTGTTTAGTCGCGGTCGACCATCGTTCTGGGCTCGGACGAAGTTCCATCGCGACTAAACAAAAATCACGAGACTAACCAACGTCCCCTTCCCCAGACCCTGCGGCGCCGCGGGACCTTGCTCTGCCTTTCCCTAAGCAGATATGGGGTAAGCAGGAGGGCGGCGAATTGGCGATGAAATTCCCGGATAGAGCGGCACCGAGGCGACGCCTCCGCCCCGAAGAATTGACCGCGCTGGAGGCCGACGGGGCCATCTGCGCCCGGGGATTGCTCGATAAGGCCACGGTAGACCACATGCGGGATGCGTTGGAGGACGTTCTCGCTCAGTCCGGGGTCATCGGCGGTCCGCTCAGCATGCCGGATGACGGCTTCCACGGTGACGTCTTTGTGTGGAAGCTGCACGACGCCTTTCGCGATCTGGCCCTCTTCTCGTGCCTGCCCGAGCTGGCCAATCAGATCTTGCGCTCGACTTCGGTCCAATTCTTCTACGAGCAGTTCTTCGTGAAGAGAGCCGGTAGCCCGATCGACACGCCTTGGCATCAGGACTTGCCGTTTTGGCCGGTCGCCGGGACGCAAGTCGCGTCGTTCTGGATCACTCTCGACCCCGTGTCGCGCGCGTCCAGTGGGCTCGAGTTCGTCCGCGGGTCGCACAAGTGGGAGAAGCGCTACAAGGCGGTCACCCCGAACCACGACCCGTACATGGCCGATACGGATCTCGAGGCCGCGCCCGACTTCAGTCAGTTGCGCCGGGAGCACGAACTGCTCGGTTGGGACATGGAGCCCGGTGACGTACTGGTTTTCGGCCCGCTCGTTGCGCACGGCTCTGGGGGCAACGCGTCGCAGGACCGCGACCGCCGCGCGTTGGCGTTTCGGTACTGCGGAGACGACGTCACGTTCGCGCCGCGCCACGCAACCATGCCGCTGTTGTGGGACCATGGGCTGGAACCGGGCGATCGGCTCGGAGGGCCGCTGTTCCCGCAGGTATTGCCCGAGGTGCTCGAATCGGAAGTCGCGACGCGCTGGGCGGGGCCGGAGGCTCCTAGCGACCGGGCGGTCGCCGCATTCCTGGCACATCTCGAAGAGACCGGCTTCGGTGCCGGCTTCGAGAAGAAGCCGCTCCTCGACTCGGAGCGCTCCGAGTAGGCTCTTCCGTGACAACCGGGGTCGAACTGAGAGTCGTCGACCGCGCATGTCGATCCGCCACACGCTTCTCGGTCTGCTGGATTGGGCCCCAATGCATGCCTATGCGCTATGTGAGCTCTCCAAGGATGCGTTCGTCCTGGTCCACGACACCGAGGTAATCGACGGTCGCGTTCGAAAGATCTACGAGATCACCCTCGCCAGGGGTGAAGAGCTGCGCCGCTGGTTGAATGAGGATTCGAGCACCGAGCTCTGCGAAGGCGAGGTTCGCTTCACTTGGGACAAGGGGTCGCCGGGCTTTGAGCAGTCGAGCTTCTGCGAGGAAGTCGATCGCTGGAAGGACAATGGCGATAGCGCCGCGACGGACAACACGACCGGGCTGATGTGGGAGCTGAAGACCGGGCACCACACCGGTCAGGCGGTGCAGTGAGAGCTGGGCACCGGCGGGCCCTGCAACGATCCGCACCTGGTGACCAACCGGTACCAGTGGTCGCTGCCGAACAATCCGTACCACCCCGACGGTTCTGCGTTCACCCTGTTCCTGCGCCAACTGAACACCAGCCGCGGCGAGAATGGCGTCCAGAGCTCGGGCTGCTTCGCTGGGCATTGCGTTTGGCGGGTCCCCTCGGTCGAAGAGCTGCGCGGTATCCCTACCGACTGCGACCAGCCGGTTTGTGGATCGGTCCCCGGTTCGATCCACGGCTTTTGGTAATTGGTCTTCGTCGCCGGACGGCTCCGGTAAGTCGACTTGGGATGTGAGTTTCGGAGGCGACGCCGTGCTCCCGACCGATCAGGACTGGTTCGACAACGTCGGCGCGGTACGAGGCGCCTCCCTCGTGATCCCTGCCGAGGACGCGAACGACGACGGGGGTGGTCTCCTGTCTCATCAAGCATCTCCGGCGGCGCGCCTGGCGGTATAGGAAACTGGTCTTCGATCCACCGCACCATTGAGGCCGCCTGCTTCGCCGGACGCCCCCGCGCAGCGCTACCCCACCCGCGGCCCTGGGGGTGGGGCTCTCCCGTCGACTCGGCCGGGTTGATTTCGGGGGCGTTCGTTGCGATTTCCCCCCTGTCACTCTCTCTCGGCGCCTGACCGCCGCGAGGGCGCGACGCAAAGCAACGAACGCCCCCAGGGAGAGCCGACATTGAGAGAACTTCGAGACCGAGAGGCCGTCGCCGCCTCGTCCATCACTTCTTGGGACTACGAGGTCGATGTGGCGGTCGTCGGGCTCGGGTGCGCCGGCGTTGCGGCTGCGATCGAGGCGAGCGAGAGCGGGGCTCGTGTCCTCGCGATCGAGCGCACGAGCGGCGGTGGCGGAACGTCGGCCAACTCCGGTGGCCTGATCTACCTTGGTGGCGGCACCGCGGTGCAGAAGGCGTGCGGGATCGAGGATACGGCGGAAGACATGTTCCGTTTCCTCATGGCGTCCTGCGGACCGGGGCCGGACGAAGCGAAGATTCGCATCTTCGCGGACCGCAGCGTCGAGCTCTTTGACTGGCTCGAGAGCCACGGCGTGCCGTTCAAGCGCAGCACCTATCCGGAGCCGGGCAAGGAGCCGCCGACCGACGATTGTCTCGTATACTCCGGCGGAGAAGACGGCTGGCCCTACGAGGAGATCGCGAAGCCGGCTCCGCGCGCGCACAAGGCACAGACGCCGGGCGCGGGCGGCGGATTCCTCATGCAGAAGCTTCTCGAGGCGCTCGGTCGCACGAGTGCGGAGCTTCTGGAAGACGCGCGCGTCGATCGGCTCGTCGTCGATGAGGTAGGGTGCGTTGTTGGACTTGTCGCCCATCGCGTGGAAGGCGACGTCTGCGTGCGTGCGGCGGGCGGTGTCGTCCTCACGGCGGGTGGGTTCATCTCGAATCCCGAGATGATCGAGCGGTACGCACCCCAGGTCGCGAAGGCGAACTACAAGGTCGGAACGGAGAACGACGACGGGAGCGGGATCCTGTTGGCGATGGCGGTTGGCGCCGACGCGATTCGCATGGATGCCGCGAGCATCACGATCCCTCTGTACCCGCCGAAGAACATCTGTAAAGGCGTTCTCGTGAACCAGCGCGGCCAGCGCTTCCTCAACGAGGATGCCTACGCCGGCCTCATCGGTCAGCGGGCTCTCCGGGAGCAGGAAGGGCGATGCTGGCACCTGGTCGATGCCGAGACCTACGTGGTGAACGAGGCCTTCATGGAGGCCAAGGTCGTCGAGGAGAGCTGGGAAGCGCTGGAGCAGGCGCTCGATCTGCCCGCCGGGGCACTCGTCGCAACGATGGAGCTCTATAACCGGCACGCGCGCGATGGAAAGGACCCCGTGTTTCACAAGCGAGACAGTTTGGTGGTCCCGCTCGATAAACCGCCGTTCGGAGCGATCAATGTGACGACGCGCGGCTGCGTCTACGCCGCGTTCACGCTGGGTGGGCTACACACGCTGCCGAGCGGGGAGGTGCTTCGCCCCGATGGTAGCGCGGTCGAAGGCGTGTACGCCGCGGGCCGCACGACGTCGGGGATCGCGGCCGATGGATACGTGAGCGGCGTTTCGCTCGGTGATGGATTGATGTTCGGTCGCCTCGCCGGAGCCACGGCGGCGGCACGCGGCGCACACGGAAACGACTCAGGGAGAACGAAATGACGACGCTCGAAGGAAAGAAGATCCTCGTGACCGGGCCGACGGGGCAGGTCGGCTTCCCCGTCGCGAAAGCACTCGCGCAGAACAACCAGGTGTTCGGGCTCGCTCGCTTTGCGAAAGACGCCGATCGGGAACGGCTCGAAGCGGTCGGAGTCACCTGCGTGAAGGGGGATCTGGCATCGGGCGATCTCGATACGGTTCCGGAAGACGTCGACTACGTGGCGCACTTCGCGGTGGCGAAGAGCCCCAAGGGTGATTTCGATGCGGATCTCTCCGCGAATGCGGAGGGGGTCGGACTCCTGATGGCGCGCTGCCGTGGCGCGAAAGCGTTCCTCCACTGTTCGACGACGGGCGTCTACGAACATGCCGGAGCTCACAAGCTGCGGGAGACGGATCCCCTCGGGGACAATCACCGGGTGATGATCCCGACGTACAGCATCGCGAAGATCTCGGCGGAAGCGGTCGCTCGTTTCTCGGCGCGGCAGTGGAATCTGCCGACGACGATCGCTCGGTTGAACGTTCCGTACGGGAAAAACGGCGGCTGGCCGATCTTTCATCTCGAGATGATGATCGCGGGACAGCCGATCCCGCTCCACCCCGAGCGCCCGTGTGTCTATAACCCGATTCATGAAGACGACATCATCGCGCAGGTGCCGGCGCTGCTCGAGGCGGCGGCCGTGCCCGCGACCATCGTGAACTGGGCGGGGACCGAAACCGTGAGCATCGAGGACTGGTGTGGCTATCTCGGTAAGCTCACGGGCCTCGAGGCGTCCTTCGTCGTAACGGACCGCACGATCGGAAGTGTGGCGGTCGATACGACGAAGATGGTGGAAATCGCCGGCGCGACGACGGTCGGTTGGAAGGACGGGTTCAAGCGGATGGCTGAGACCTTCCATCCCGAACTCATCAAGGGCAGAGCGTCGTAGAGAGGTGTCCCTCTTCCGCGCTCGCGCCATAGCTCAAGAACAGCTTGGTGGTGCGGGGCAGGTGCGGCCGCGGAACAGCTTTCCGAGGATACCGTCTTGTCCGAGAGGTGCAGTGCATGCGATGCAGAGGCGCTCGAGGCCGCTGCGGAACGACGCCGTGACTTCGCCTTCGGATACGGCAACTTTGAGATCGTAGTCGAGTACGCTCGGGCCTTTGCCGCGCAGGGCCGCCTTCCACACCTTGCCGTTGCGCCAGACCACGCTCTTCACGGTGCCGTCGTCGAGTTGCGGATCCTTGTAGCGGTACCCGCGCGGGTTCGCGGTGGAGCCGAGGAGTGCCCAGTTCTGGCAGGGCAGGTCGGTGAGATGGCTCTGGCCGCTCGTCGCGCTCGAAACCTGTAGGCGCGACTTCACGGTGCCGATGGGGTCGGCGCCGCAGCGCGGGTCGTTTGGCCCGCCCGGGGGTGGGGTCGTGATCGTCGGATCTTTCGATACGAGGACGATCTTGTTCTTCTGTTCGTCGTCCGGTGCCCGGTTCTGGATCTGGATCCGATCGCCGATGAGCATGCTGTCGTTCGTGGCGCCCGGGAAGCTGCTCGGGTCCGCTGGGTCGGTGCCGGCGTCGGTCTCGTCGCGATCGAACGAACCGTCGCCGTCGCGATCGATGCCGATCTGGAGACCCGCCCCCGGCGGGACACAGGTGTAGGTCAGTTCCTGTCCGCCGACGGCGAGAGCTCGAAGCGCACCGTCGGAGAGCGACGGGTCAAAGAGTCTGTCGGCTTCGAACATCCCTACGGGGTTCATGAGGAACCCGCGGGCCTCGCCGGCGACGTTGCCCTTCACGACGAGATCACACTCGGTCGCCCCGGGTTGGTTCACGAGGTCGAACGGGGCTAGCGCGCGGGCGATCATCAGATCGATTCTCGGCCCGACCGTCGCTCCATTCGTGCTCGTGAGCGTGGCCTGTTGGCCGACGATCGGGGCGTATGTCGTGTCGAAGGCGTGCGCGAACTGCTCGAGTTGAAGCTGCTCGGTCTCGCTGAGGCTGAACACGGTCGCGCGGAAGAAATGGAAGACGGTGTCGATCGCGCCATCGTGCAGCATACCGAAGCCACGCACCTGCGGCCCCTGATGTTGGCGGCCTGCGACGGGGACGCTCAGGAACGGGATGCCGGGCATGCCGAACATTCCGATCTTCTGGTAGATGTTGCGCAGGTGCGGGACTTTGAACTCCTGCGTTTCGTTCTCGAAACTCGAGCCGCCGTTCCCGCCGAAGAATCCCTGCGTGGCATTCAGCTCGTGACACCCGTTGCAGTTGTTCACGACGTCCGTGGTTCGGCCGAACCAGAGGGCGCGCGCGGTGGCCTCGGCTGGTGAATCCTGGTTGTCGAGACTCTTGATCGGGTTCGGCGGGAGCTTCACGTGCAGAATGAAGTCGGCAAAGTCCGACATGTCGGCTTCGGGGATCTCGCCCTCGTCGCGCCCGATCAGGCCCTCGAATGCGAGGTTGAACGCCTCGAAGGCGAGCTTCTCGTCGAGTGGGTCGCCGGCGGGTGTCGCGTTGCCGCCGGTGCGGTCTCCGCGCCAGTGCATCGGGCCGTGGTCGTCCATGCCGCGCAGCGTTTGCGTGGTCATCGGGCCCTTCATCGGGTGGAAGGGCACGCCGGTGCCGATGGAGAAGAAGGGGTTCGGGTTGGGAGCGACGACATCGTCGGGGTTTCCCAGGTCCCACGCGAGGCTATCGAAGTCGCCGAACACGTGACAACTCGAGCAGGACGACTCGCCGTTGCTCGAAGTGAAGCGCGCGTCGTACAGAATCCGTCGACCGTCTTTCACCACCTCGGCCTCCGGGCTGTGTAGCGAGTGGGCGGCGGTCTCGGTCGCGCTGGCTGTATCGATTTCCTTCACGGCGTTGTCGAATCGAGTGAGGACGTAGAGCTTGCCGTTGGCCTCGTCCAGCACCAGGCCGGACGGGCCGCCGCCGGACAGTTCGATATGGCTCGCCGGGCTCGGAACAAACGTGTCGTTCTCGATCGCCGCACTGTCGAGGATGCCGATCTTGCTGGAGCCGAAGGCCGCGACGTACAGCGTGCCTGCGCTCGAGAGGGCCATGCCCATCGGGGTGGCGAGGCTACTGTCCTCTACGGCAGCGGGCATCGGATTCGTGGCGTAGCCGAGAGGCAGAGCGGTGATGTGCTTGTTGAGGTGGCGCGCGTCCACGTTTGTGCCGTCGAGCACCGTAATGCGGGCTTCGTGAAGTCGACCACGAACCGTCGTGCCAAGAATGCCGGGGCCTTCGAAGCGCACTTCGTTCCGCGCTTCCGTATTGGTCACGTAGAGTTTTCCGTTCGCCGGGTTCACGAGCATGTTGAAGAGAATCGTTCCGACGTGCGCGAAGCTTGCGGTCTCGACGGGCGTTCCCGCGTCCGCGTCGATCGAGAAGACGTCGAGATCCGGCAGGTCGAAGCGCACCGCGTTTGTCCAGTTGCGACCCAGCTCATCTTCCCAGAGTCCGTTGCTCCGGTTGAGCTTTACGATGAGGCCGACCTCGGGACCGTTGATTCCTTGCGTGTTCAAGTTCGGCGCGGGGAGCCCTCCGGGGACTAGGGCGCCCCCGAGGCCGCCCGGAATCTGAATCCCATCGAGGGCGCATGCGCCTGCGCCGCTCCCGCCGTTGCAGACCGCGCCTTCCGACAGCGCGGTCGTCTGATTGCCGGAGTGGAAGACGGCGGCGTAGACGGTGCTGCCGTCGGCGGTAGCGGCGAGCGCCCGGGGGGTGTCGCCGAAGAGTTCGAGGATTGTTTCCGCCGTTCCCTCCAGGCTCGTTCCGAGATTGGTCGTGTCGAACACCCACACGAGTGCTCGCGGCGTGCCTTCGGCGGTGAGGAGTGGGTCGATGGGAGAGTTCTGTCCGCGTCGGGCCGTGGTGATGAAGGCGCGCTCGAAGTGGCCGGCACCATCGGTCGGACCTGCGAACACGAGGTCGCGGGGTTCGTCGCCGACGAGAAGCGTGCGCGTCACGCGCGTCGGGGTGGAGCCGACGTCGAGGATGCTGACCGAGTCGGAGAGGTGGTTCACGACCCAGACTTCGTCGTCGGTTCGGGCCGCTACGGCCACCGGCTCCAGCCCGACCGAGACGGAGCCGGCGTGAACGAGGCCGCCGGGTGTCACGTCGAAGATCTCGAGGCGATGATCCGGCGTATTGACGGCGAAGAGTCGGCTGCCATCCGGCGACAGGGCGAGGGGGCGCACGTGGCCACTCTCGAAGGTCGCGCCGGCGCTCGTAACGAGGCAGAGCGCGGTGCCCAGCGAAAGTGTGGCCGTGAGGATTCGGAGAGAGGGGGGTCGTCGGGTTCGCACGTCGCTCCCCGCCTAGTCCAGGAGACAGGCTGTGCTCTGTAGGAACGCCCGCTGCGGAGAGCCGTAGATGTCGCCTGGGGGATCGATCAGCAGCGTGTACGAGCCGCCTCCGTCCGAATTAAATGCGTCGACGAAGACGTAGTAGGTCGTTCCCGCTTGGACGTTGAAGGCGACCTGGGAACTCAGTCCGCACGCGTCATCGTTGCAGGCTCGGTGCGGGCCGAACTGGTCGCACCGGTCCTGGCGGACGTGCAGCACGGTGTCGAAGTTGGAGCCACAGGTATCCATGAGAGCGAGGCCGCTCCGGTCCGGCGTCCAGCGGTAGGCGTCTTCGGGGCCGTTTCCGCCGCAGAAGCCGGTTGTGGAGTTCTGTCCGGACGTGGAGCCGAAGAACCGGCCGCCGTTTGGCCCGACGGTGGTGGCTGACCCGCAAACATCCGGCGCGCAGCCGTCGCAGTTTACGCACGCGTCGCCGGCGGGGCATCCGGTCGGCGTTGCGCTGGCGTCGCAGAACTCGAAGCCGCTGATCAGACCGTCTCCGCAGACTGGGAAGGCTTCGCACTCGCAAGATGAGTTGCACTCCTCGTTCTGGCCGCAGGAGTGCGGGAAGGACAGGAAGTCACACTGCTCCGTTCCGGAGACGAACCCATCACCGCAGCGTGGTTGGTCGACGCAAAAGAGCGCCTCTTCGTCTTCCTGCGCCTGGTCTTCGACTAGTGCGAGGAGGTCGGGGCAGCTGCCGCGGGGGAACTGCGGGCTGAAGCACTCGGGTTCGTCGTCGCAGTCGAGGCAGGAGCGCAAGAACCGGACGCGAGCCTTGTAGGCGCAGCGCTCGAGCTTGTCGTCGGCGTCTCCCGTGAGAAGGGCGTCTGTGCGACAGGATTCCTCGGTGGCCGTCCCTCGGCGCCGGCGTCCCTGGCAATCGTCGAAACAGCGGCGGAGTTGGACTTGCAGTCGGTCCGCCGCCTGCGCGAGCTGGTGTCGGCAGCGCTCCTCCTTCGGATTCAGACCGTCCGGCGAGGCGGTGTCGTCGCACGCGATCAGGCGCATCCGCTCCGAGCTGTGGGAGACGCCCTGGAAGAGCGAGAAGTTGCGGAACGAGCTGCAGTCTCCGCCATTGTAGCACTCGGGGCAATCTTCGGCGGCGCACTTCCGCAGCATTCGGATTTCGGGCTGTGCTTGCGCGCGAGAGAGGCAGAGCTGTGTCGTCGTGTCGAAGCCGAATGGTCCCTGGCAGTTCCGCAGGGGATTGGTCTTCGCCGCTTGCTCGCATTCGAGGATGCAATCCGTCGTTCCGGCCGCCGCGTCGACCGTCGAGCGGGCGGTCTGACGCTCGCACCGCCATTCGTTGGAAGTCAGCTCGTCTGGCGTCTCCTGCGCGTACGCGGGAAATGACGCCGTGAAGAAGAGTACGGCGACGGATAAGAGTGCGGTAGTTCGTGCGAGCATCGGGACTAACCTCCCTAATGGCTTTGCGGTCGCTGTTTTATCCGCATGGACGCTGGCAAACGGCGGCGGACTACAAAGTGGTGTCTGCGTATGAAGGAATTGACGTCGCGTTGCGTCGATCTTTTCGGTGGCCGCTGGGCTCCTTGCGTCGACCCGACCTCGGCCTTATCGCATCAGGATGAAATCACGCAATCTTGCCGCGCTTCTGACGGGTCTTCTCCTCGTGTCGGCCTGTAGTGGGGACTCGTCTGGGCCGAGCAGTCCAGGAGAATCTGGGACGCAGGGCAACGTGGCGCCCACCGAGCACACGCGCCGGGCCAACACAGCAGCGGCGAAGGCGATCGATCTCTCGGATCAGGCCGACTTCGAGAATGCCGAGCGCGGCCTGATCGCTCGCGAGCCGCAGGTGGTGATCCAGGATGTGAACGGCAATACCGTCTGGGATACGTCGGCCTACGCGTTCGAAGAGGGGCAGGCGCCCGATAGCGTGAACCCGAGCTTGTGGCGGCAAGCCCAGCTGAACAACAAGCACGGTCTCTACGAAGTCGCGGACGGCGTCTACCAGGTGCGCGGCTACGATCTCTCGAACATGTCGATCATCGTGGGCGACGAAGGGTGGATCATTGTCGACCCGCTCACTACCGTCGAGACTGCGAAGGCGGCGTTGGACCTTGCGAAGAAGCATCTCGGCGAAGCGCCGATCAAAGCGGTGATTCTAACGCACAGTCACATCGATCATTTCGGAGGGATGCCCGCTGTCGTGTCGGCGGAAGATGCCGCGTCTGGCAAGATCCGCGTCATCGCGCCGAAGGACTTTGCCGACGAGGCGACGAGCGAGAACGTGCTCGCGGGCATCGCGATGGGGCGGCGCGCGTCGTTCATGTACGGTTTCGCGTTGGAGCGCGGCCCTCGCGGGCACGTCGACTCGGGGCTCGGCAAGTCTCCTGCTCGAGGTAGCTTTGGCATCCTCCAGCCGACCGACATCATCGACCACACGCCGCAGAAGATGGAGATCGACGGGGTCGAGTTCATTTTTCAGTATGCGCCGGAGTCCGAGGCGCCCGCCGAGCTGACGTTCTACCTCCCGGAGAGGAAGGCGTTCTGCGGAGCCGAGGTCGTTTCGCGCAACATGCACAACCTCTACACGCTGCGCGGCGCGAAGGTCCGCGACGCATTGTTGTGGAGCGGGTACATCGGCGAGGCGATCGACCGCTTTGGCGATGCCGAGGTCGTGTTCGCCAGTCACCACTGGCCGACCTGGGGCAACGAGGAATCGATCGACTACCTGAAGAAGCAGCGCGACGGCTACAAGTTCATCCACGATCAGACGTTGCGGCTGGCGAACGCGGGGAATACCCCGCGCGAGATCGCCGAGCAGATCGAGATGCCGCCGTCGCTGGCCAAGTCCTTCCCGAACCGGGGCTACTACGGCACGCTCAGGCACAACTCGAAGGCTGTCTATCAGTTCTACTTCGGGTGGTACGACGCAAACCCGGCCAATCTGGATCCGTTGCCGCCGGTCGAGGAGGCGAAGAAGTACGTCGAGTTCATGGGGGGCGCGGACGCGGTGCTCCAGAAGGCGCAGGTCGCCTACGATGCCGGGGAGTATCGCTTCACTGCGACCGCGCTCGACAAGGTCGTCTTCGCCGAGCCGGGCAACGCGGCGGCACGGGCCCTTCTGGCGCAGACGTACGACCAACTCGGATACCAGGCGGAGTCCGGGCCTTGGCGGGACGTGTATCTGACCGGTGCGTACGAACTCCGCAATGGGGTGAGCGGGAGTGCCATCGATCTGAAGACGGCCGGAAACCTGCTGCGGGAAATGCCGGTGAATCGCTTTTTCGACTCGATGGCCGCACGCATCGACGGCTCCGCGGCCGACGGCAAGAAGATGAAGATCAACTTCGTGTTCACGGACCTGGACCGCTCGTTCGTCCTCGAGTTGGAGAACGGGGTGCTGAACTATCGCGAGGCCGACCCGGATCCCGACGCCGACGCGACCCTCAGTCTCACGCGTGACTTGTGGCTTCAGCTGGCCACGGGGCAGGCCGGCGTGAAGGAGCTGGTGTTCTCCGACGACCTCAGCGTCGAGGGAAGTCGGATGACACTTCTGGGCTTCTTTGGATTGTTGGAGTCGCCAGAGGCGAACTTCCCGATCGTCACGCCGTAGCCGGGAGGTAGAGAATCGTGGCGCTCCCCAATCTCCCCAATCTCTCCAATGTCGTCGATGTCGAACGCTCCACGGTAGCGGCGTTTCGGCGCGACGGGCACGTCGTCGTTCGGGGCCTCGCGCAGGCCGAGGAGATCGAGTCGTTTCGCCCGGCTGTTTTGGCGGTGGGAGAGAAGGGGCGGGTGGATCACCGTCCGCTCGAGGAACGTGAGACCTACGGCAAGGCGTTCATCCAGATGTTCAATCTTTGGCGGCATGACCCGGTGGTTCGGGCGCTCGTTTTCGCGCGGCGTTTCGCGAAGGTCGCGGCCGACCTCATGGGAGTCGACGCCGTGCGGCTCTATCACGACCAGGCGCTCTTCAAGGAGCCGGGCGGCGGTTTCACCCCGTGGCATCAGGATCAGTTCTACTGGCCACTCGAGACGCGGCACACGATCACACTGTGGCTGCCGCTGGTAGACGTGCGCCCCGAGATGGGCCCGATGACGTTCGCTTCGGGCTCCCACCTCCTCGGCAGTCTCGGCGACTTTCCCATCGGCGACGACTCGCAGCGCGAGTTCGACCGGCTGATCCACGACCGGAGGCTCCCCTGCCGCAGCGACGGCGCTTTGGCCGTCGGCGACGCGAGCTTCCACGCCGGCTGGACCCTCCACTGCGCCCCGCTCAACGCCACCGAAACCATGCGCGAGGTCATGACCGTCATTTACTTCGCCGACGGCACCCGCGTCGCCCCCCTCGACCATCCCAACCGTAAATTCGACCGCGACACGTGGCTCCCGGGCTGCGCCCCCGGCACCTTCGCCGCAACTCCCCTAAACCCGCTGCTCTGGGGTGGGGACGGTGGGTTGTCGCGGGGGTGTGTGTTTTTGTGGGGGGTGAGATGGCCACGGTGGG
>JAQWRY010000065.1 GCA_029243485.1 Candidatus Binatia bacterium
CATATCGTGGTTGGACCATGGTGGCTACGCTTGCGGCGGCTTGGCTGGTCGCCGCAGGATGTGGTGAGGGTGCGAGTGGCCCTCACGCGAACACCCTGGTCGTGCCAGAAGCGGAGCCTGCACCAGATCCGTCCGACCCCAACGAGCCTCCGCAGGAGGGATGCGGCGAGGCGTTCGAGAGCACGTTCGGCGCGATTCAACAGGTCATCTTCGAGGATCGCGGCTGCACGGAGGCCGTCTGTCACGGTAGCTCCGCCCAGGGCGGTCTCGATCTGCGCCCGGACGTGGCCTACCAGAATCTATTCCAAGCGGCGTCGCAGGGCAGCGCTCTTCCTCGACTTACACCTGGCGAACCCACCCAGAGCTACCTCTTCAGGAAGCTGCAAGCGGGGGTCGAGCCTGGCCGCGTCGAGATCGCAGGCGCGCCGATGCCGAGCGGGCTTCCCCCGATTAGTGAAGGGCAGCTGGAAGCGTTGCGACTATGGATCGAGGTCGGTGCCCCTGAGACTGGCTCGACTGGCGATTCGGTGCGCGGCTCATCCGACTACATCGAGGGACTTCTAGAGGTCTGCCTCCCGCCCGCAACGCCGGTCGAGATCGCGCCCCTGCCGGCGCCCGACCCAGAGGTCGGTGTTCAGTTCGCGATGCCGACCTTTACCTTGCCGGCCGCAACCGAGGTCGAGGTGTGCTTCGCGCAGTACTTCGATTTCTCGGAGATCGTTCCCGAGACCTTCCAGGATCCCGAGGCCGGGGTCTTCTACGTGAACGGGAGCCGCCTCCGGCAGGATCCGCACAGCCACCACCTCATCCTCCACCATTCCGGGTTGGGTGCGGACTTCGTAGATCACGAGGCGTTCGGTGCCTGGGCGTGTCGGGGCGGAAGTCGCGACGGGGAGACGTGCGATCCGTTAGACCCGGCGTTCTGTGGCGAGAGCCTCTGCGGCAGCGAAGTACGCGATTCGCTCGCCTGCATCGGATATGGGCCGCCTGATGCCGCGATCAATCCTGCCGGCGGTGGTTTTGGAGGGGCGCAGACCGCCCAGCAGTTCAATCCTCCGCGCGACGGCCAGTTCGAAGCCCTTCCGATTCGTGGGATCCTTCTGTGGAATGCGCACGCCTTCAACCTGACCACCAAAGACCACGAGATGCATGCGTGGCAGAACTTCTTTTTTACGGATGATCTGCGCTTCGAGGAGCTCCGGATCGTCCGCGGTGGCAACGACTTCGCCGGACAGCCTCCGTTTACGTACGAGACCTATTGCACGGAGCACGTCATGCCGGAGGGTGCGGAGCTGCTGTTCTTGAGTTCGCACACGCACAAGCGCGGCCGGAACTTCACAGCCGACCTGCCAGACGGAACACGGATCTACGAGAGTGCCTTCTACTCAGACCCGGTGGAGCAGGAGTTCGATCCGCCGCTCCGGTTCGACTCGCCGAATCCCGCGGACCGCACCATTCATTACTGCGCGGACTATAACAATGGCGTCGACGACGACGGCGCGCCCGATCTGCGCTACGTGACCCGACTCTCCACCATGCCCAACCGCGCTACATGCACCCCGGTCGCATGTGTCGAGGGAAGAATCGGGTCGGCGTGTGCGGGCGAGGGAGACGACGAGGAATGCGACTCGTCACCGGGGGCCGGAGACGGTTGGTGCGATGCCTGCGCGATCACGCCGGGCGTCACGACGGAGAACGAGATGTTCTTCCTTCTCGGATCGTACACGGTCCGCGAATGACGGTCGAGGGCCTGAACCAACGAACGACTCGAGGGAAAGCCATGATCGAAGTCCTGAAACGCAATTGTCTTGCCCTTCTTTTCTTTGTCTTCGTCGCTGGATTCGCGGCCGGTTGCGGCTCGGAATCCACGTCCGGCACGGCGACGTCCGCGCCGCCGGCGGAGATCCCGCCCGAGCCCGAGCCAGGGCCCGAGCCGGGACCAGACCCCGAACCGAACCCCGGCGACTGTGATGAGTCCTTCGACGGCGCGTACGACGCGATCCAGAACGTCATCTTCGAACGACGTGGCTGCACCGCCGACGCGTGTCACGGCAGCAGTGCCGCGGGTGGCCTCGTGCTGAGTGCCGACGTTTCGTTCGACAACCTCGTTCGAGCCGACTCGGTCGGCAGCATTCTACGCCGCGTCGAGCCGACGAAGGTGAAGGACAGCTACCTCTTCCATAAGCTCGCCGCCGCGACCGACCCGTCGTTGGTCACGATCGACCTCGCGGGAAGCGCGATGCCCCTGTCGGGCGCAGCGCTGTCGCGGCAGGAGCTCGAAGCGATCCGGTTGTGGATCGAGGGCGGGAGCCCGCGCGAAGGTTCGATCGGTGACGAGTTCGGCGGCAATCGCGTCGCCGACCTGCTCGACGCCTGCCTGCCGGATCCGGAGCCAGTGGTGATCGAGCCGCTCGAGCCGCCGGCCGACGGCATGGGCGTCCAGATGTCGATGCCGCCGCACCAGATTCCCGCCGCGAGTGAGTTCGAGATCTGCTTCGCCGAGTACATCGATTTCCGCGACCAGATCCCCGATGAGTTCCTCACGCCGGATGGCGATAGCTTCTATGCCAACGGAGAGACGAACCTGGCGGACCCCAACACTCATCACCTGACGATCAGCTACTCGGGCTTCGGAGCCGAGATGGTGGACGCACCGGAGTTCGGTCGTTGGGAATGCGCCGCGGGCCCTCTCGAGGGGGAGGCTTGTGACCCCCTCGATCCCGACCACTGCGACGGCGGGCAATGTCGATCCGAGATCAAGAGCAGCGTCGCCTGCCTAGGCTTCGGACCGCGCGGCGGCGGGAGTGGCATTACCCCCGGTAGCCGCGTGCAGACGGCGAATGGGCGCCCTGGCTTCTTCGCCGAGTTCCCATCGCACGGGATCTTCTACTGGAACTCTCATGCCTTCAACCTGACTCCGAAGGACCTAACGCATCACAACTACACCAACGTCTACTTCACCGACGATCTGCGCTTTAAGGACGTCGGCTTCCAGAATACGTCGCAGCTCGGCATCGCCGCCGGCACGCCACCGTTCACGAAGGCAGAGTACTGCGCTGAGCATGTGCTTCCGCGCGGCACGGAGCTGTTGAGTCTCGTTTCGCATACACACAAGCGAGGCGAGCGGTTCACGATGAACCTGAAGAGCACCGGAGAGCTCCTGTACGACAACCCGTTCTGGGATGACCCGCTGTGGATCTATTATGAGCCGGCGCGGCTGTTCGATTCCGAAGATCCCGCCGACCGAACGATCATCTATTGCGCGGTCTACAACAATGGTGTCGCGCCGGACGGCTCGCCCGACGTCGGAGGTGTCACGCGTCTCTCACGCAAGCCGGAACGATCGAGCTGCCGGCCTGTGGCGTGCGCCGAAGGCCTGATCGGCGAGCCCTGCAAAGGCGTGAACGATGACGCCGCATGCGACACCTCTCCCGGCGCGGGCGACGGCATGTGCGACGCGTGCCCGATCACGGGCGGCCTGACCAGCGACGACGAGATGTTCATCATCCTGGGATCGACTCTCGAGGTGGTCCAGTAGAACGAGCTTGGGTCAGGGCAGGAGCCTCTGCGCCTGCTGCTGCATGTGGGAACGTAGCTCCTTGTCGGCGAGCTTCTCGACGAGAGGGTGGATGACTGCGCCACCGATGGCGGTCGTGAGCATGGCGACCTGTACCTGGGCCCGCGCGCCGGAGCCACCGCCCATCAGCATGCGGTATACGCGCTCCATCACTCGCCGGAAGGGCTCGTGCTCCGACAGGAAACGCAACATCACCGGGTCGCGCTGGAGGATGCCTGCCATCCGGCGGCGCGCGACGGCTAAGTCGATCATGCCAGTGATCAACACGTCGCGTCCTCGCGACATCGAGCGCTCGGCCTCGGCTGCGGTCACGGCCCCCTCCAATGCCGACAGGATGACCTGAGCTACGGCGAGGACGATCTCGCCTTTGGTGCTGTACTGGTGGTAGACGGCGGCCTTCGTAACCCCGATCTCGTCCGCGATCATCTGCAGTGAGGTCCCGCTGATCCCGTGCTCGCCGAACAATATGAGCGCGGCTCCGATGATCCGGCTCTGTGCACTGGTGGACGCCGGGCTGGGCAGGGCCGACGCGGCCTTGTCGGAGCTCATCTCGGTGAGACTACCCAATCGGGTCTTGTTCGCGAACCCGCGTTCGAATCGCTCGTCGCTGGATCAATACGCAGGGCTTGGCGGGATCCGACTTGATGTCGACTTCGGCGGCACTCGGGGCCCGAGCCCGATCCCGGCGGCAAACGAGCTTCCCAGCGCGACGAACTGTGGACGTCCTTCGGGCCGTCGTCTTCCCTCGCAAATGAGTACGATGAGGATCAGGAGCCCGATGACGAGCACGGCGACTACGCCGCCGATCAGCCCTACGGTCATGCGCCGAGCTCCATGTTGTCGCCCTGGGCCGATCGCATCGAGCCCGTGCCGTCGTCGGGCGTCAAGATCGGAATGTCCTCAGGCTCGTCGTGCACGGGGTCCTCTTCCATCGCTCGCCCGCCCGGTCGCGGGGCGTCGTTCGTCCTTCTTGCTCCGCTGTTAAAAAGTTCCTATATCGACGTCGGTGTCGAAAACAATCCCCTCGCCGCGAAACGGCGGCCCGATGCAGAACTCGTGAAGAGGAGCTCATGCCACTGACAGCTGTTTTGCTCGATGACCCTGCGCCGGGTGTGCGGCGTGTCACGCTGAACCGCCCCGAGAAGCGGAACGCCCTCAACCACGTGTTGCGCGGCGAGATCATCACCGCTCTCGAAGAAGCAGACCGCGATCCGGACGTTCGCGTCTCGATCCTGCGGGGCGCTGGCGCGAGCTTCTCCGCCGGGTACGACCTCGGTGGTGGGAACACCGGACAGGAGGAGCCGTGGTTCACGGCGGAGGGGGAGGGGCATTGGCCGCGACACGTGACGCAGGGCTGGTTCTCGATCTGGGATCTCGCGAAGCCGGTGATCGCCCAGGTGCACGGCTACTGCCTGGCTGGGGGAAGCGAGCTCGCCACGTGCTGTGACCTGGTCTACATGGCCGAGGACGGGGAGATGGGCTACCCCGCGGTCCGCTTCGGTGTGCCCGACAACCACTTCCACCCTTGGTTCGTCGGGATGCGGAAGGCAATGGACATGATGCTGACCGGCGACTCGATCAACGGAATCGAGGCGGCGCGACTCGGGTGGGCGAATGAGGCGTTTCCCGCAGAAGAGCTCGAGGCGAAGGTGCTCGCGAAGGCGGAGCGCATCGCGGCCATGCCGCAGGATCTCGTTCAGCTCAACAAGCGTGTCGTGCACCGACAGATGGAGATCATGGGGCTGCGCACGGGCATTCGAGCCGGCTCGGAGCTCTGCGCTCTCGGCATCCACTCGAAGACGACGCGCAGCTTCGTCACGAAACTCCAGGAGAAGGGTGTCACCCAGGCGGCGCAGGAGCGGGACGAAGTTTTCGGCGACTATCGAACGCGTCGCAAGTGAGGAGACTCGATGAAGTACTCGGCCGCCGATGAGAGCTTTACCCACCAGCTGCCCCGCCCGTTCGACGAGATGCACCATCCGGACGGGAGCTGGTCAGATCGTTGTTACTTCTTCGCGCACTCACCCGACGGCTCTCTGCTCCTGACGAACGGCTACGGCACCAACCCGAACCAGCGGCAGGCGACCGGCTACTGCAAGGTTGCGCTCGCCGACGGGCGTCACTGGGACCTGACGGCGGGTCGGCCGATCACACCGGCCGATCGGGACGACCTGTACGCCGGTCCGATGCGGTGGACGTGCGTCGAGCCCCTGAAGCACTGGAAGCTCGATCTCGCGCCCAACGAGTCCGGCATCGAATGGGAGCTCCACTACGAGCCTCGCGCGCCCATGTGGGATCTCCTGCCCATGAACGTCGTCGTCGACGGGAAGCCGATCGTCGACATGTACCACATGAAGGAGCCGGGAAAGTGGACGGGGTGGGTGCGGATTGACGGGGAGAAGATCTCCGTCGATGGTTTCCACGGCGGGCGAGACCGCACGTTCGGCGTCCGCGTCGCCGACGAGATCAACTTCTGGCTTTGGCTCGACGCGGGGTTCGAGGACTGCGCGATCGAGGCGTGGGTGATCGAGTCCCGCGACGGGACCGTGCAGTACGTCGACGGCGGCATCACGCACGTCGACGGTACGCTATCGAAGCGTTTCGTCGCGATCGAGCACGACGTCGAATTCGACAGCGACCGGAAGCGGCCGGCGCGCGCGGTTCTCGTGTTCACCGACGAAGACGGCCAGACCTACCGGGTCACGGCGGACTCGCCGCACCAGCACGTGAATGCGTACTACGGCATGCCACTCGGCCACATGAAGGCCCAGAGGCTCGAAGGCGGGGGCTACTTCCTCTACTTCCCGTGGAACAGCTCCGATCGCGAGGAACTCGTCGCGTTGGAGACGAAGTCGATGGCGATCGACCAGCTCATGCGCTTCGACTTCGACGGCAGGGTTGGCCACGGGATCTTCGAGATCCTGTCCGGCGCCGACGGTTACGCCCGGTACCCCAACTGGCCGAAGATGGACATGGCGTCGTTTCGTCAGAAGCCGGCGAAGTCCAGCTGATGCAGGGCGCGCGGAGGAGACCGGAACCGATGTTCTTGCGCAGGGGTTAGAACCTCCAGGACAGCTCGGCTCCGTACGTGCGCGGAGCGGCGTACGCCCGGGTGAGGAATCCGACGGTCGACACGGTGGGCGTCACGTTCGTGAAGTAGGCCACGTTGAGCAGGTTCTTCGCCCACAACGCGACCTGAGCGCGGTCGTCCATGAAATCGTAGGAGAAGCGTGCGTTCAGCAGGTTGTAGCCCGACTGCGTTGCCTCCGGCACCTCGGGGCCGAGCCACTGGACGGAGCTTACGTAGGCCCACTCGACGCGGGGCGTGAACCAACCCGACATCGGGCTTCCGTCGAGTCCGGGCATCGCGAAGGAGTACTGCGCGGCCAGGAACGTCTGCAGTCGCGGCGTGAACAGGAAGCGATCGCCCGAGCGATCGAGCGGGTTTCCGTCGTAGTCGCTCAGGCCCTCGGAGAAGTCGTCGTAGGTCGCGTCGGTGTAGCCGACGTTCCCCATGATGAGAAGGCCGTCCGTCGGTGTGGTCAGCAGCTCGATCTCGAAGCCCTTGGTCGTGGCCGTTGCCGCATTGTCGGTGATGCGTGAGATGGTCGGAGCGCCGTCGGGTCCAGTCCCGGTGTCGCGGATCTGCGTCACCTGGATGTCGTCGTATTTCCCGATGAAGAACGACGTGTTGAGGGTTGCACGTTGGTCGAAGCCGATCAGCTTTAGGCCGATCTCGAAGTTGTCGAGAGTTTCAGGACCGTAGGCGAAGGCGACTCCGGACCCAACGGTGGAGCCGGAACTGGTGCCGGTGGCGACGCCGTTGAAGCCACCACCCTTGAACCCCTCCGAGTACGTGAAGTAGCCCATCACGTGGTCGAGCGGCGTGTCGGAGATGAGGTCCTCGGGAAGGGTCGCGGCGATGCTGCCCATCGGCGTCCATGCCTGGAAGACCTTGTCGCCTGCTTCGTTGCCGGTCTGACTGCCGGTCGGGACGTCGAAGGACTCGAACGTGAGGCCCTTCTTGTCTTGCGTGTAGCGGATGCCGCCGGTGAGGCTCAGCCAGTCGAGCACGTCGTACGTGGCCTGGCCGTAGAGCGCCCACGTCCAGTTGTCGATACTTACGGTTTGGAGGGACTGCTGGTTGAGGGCGATGGGGTTGCCCTGGCCGGGCGGCAGCACGTACGTGACGCGGTCACCGCCGTTTCCCTTCTCCCAGAAACCGAAGGCGCCCGCGACGTAGTTGAGTCGATCGTCGAGCGCCGACCCGTTCAACTGTCCCTCTTGCATGATCTGGCGTTGGAACCCGGGCGTGCCGTCGAGCGGCGCGCCGCCACCGACGTTGGAGAGTTGCACGATGATGAAGTCCGTGCCGTCGACGTCAAAGCGCGTTCGAGGGTTCTGTTGGCGCCACGACGTGAGCGACTTCACGGAGATGTCGCCCATGAATGGCACCTCGCCCACGTCCCAATCCGCGACCATCCAGGCGCCGTAGCTCTCGAGATCGGTGAGGGCGGCCAGGTTCGAGGTCGTCTCGAACGGCGTCGTCTCGCTGCACGCCTCGGGAGACCCCGGGGGTAGCAACGACGAGAGAGGCGAATCGGGGTTCCCAACCACGCACCGTTGGGCGATGCCGTTGTTGTGATCGCGGCTCCAGGTTCCCGTGAGATCGATCGTGACGTCGTCGTGCGGCAGGAACCGGAGGGCGCCCAGGAACGCCAGGGAGTTGTGACCGTTCAGGTACTCGTCCCGGAACGAGTTGTAAGAGTAGCCGGGTGTGTTCCTCGAGGCGAAGGAGGTTCGCATGAGGAGGAGGTCGTCGAGAATCGGGATGTTCAGGGTGAACCGGGTATCGATGCTGTTGAAGTTCCCTGGCCGGACCATCGCGAAGCCCGCGAGCTCATTTGATGGCTTGACCGTCGTGATGTTGATTGCGCCGCCGACCGTGTTCTTGCCGAAAAGCGTTCCTTGCGGCCCGCGTAGGACCTCGACCTGTTGCACGTCCACGATGTTGACGAGCGTGCCGAGGGCGCGCGGGAGGAAGACTCCATCGACGTAGACGCCCACGCCGGGGTCGAAGGCGATCTCGGTCGACGACGTTCCGACGCCGCGGATCCGGATGTTGCTCTGCGCCCCGGTGTTGTCCGTCTGGAAGGTCAGGTTGGGTACGAGCGTCTGGATGTCGTCGAGGCGCTCGACGCCGGATTCGCGCAGGGCGTTCTCGGAGAGGGCCGTCACGGAGACCGGAGTGTCCTCGAGGAACTCCTGCCTCTTTCGGGCCTGGACGACGATCTCCTCGACCGCCTTCGCCTGACGACGCGAGATGCCGGGCACGTGGCCCGATGACTCGAGGCGTTCCGCCTGCGCGCCGGCCGCGTCGACTTCGTCCTCCTCTCCACCTCGTGCCCCCTGCGTTTCGACCGATTCGGCGTAGCTCGAAGGCGCTTCGGGCGGCTGCGCCGCGGAGGGCGTGCCGAGGACGAACACGAGACCAAGGGTCAGCGGCGCGTAGGGTAGGGCCGAGTGTCGCATCGGAGAATTCCTTTCTACTGACGGGGCGTCTTCGGACTTGCCGGAACGATCATCGGTCCTATATTGACATCGATATCAAAAGCAAGAGCCGAGGGGCCGTCTGAGCGGGCGGCGCCTGGGACCCGTCGCGATTGGGAGAAGAGAACTCATGAACGCCACGAACGAATCGTCGCCCTACATCTGCATCACGGCCGACACGCACGCAGGCGCGTCGATCGACACGTATCGCGGCTACCTCGAGCCACGCTATCGCGACGAGTTCGACGAGTGGCGTGGCGGCTACCGAAACCCGTCGAAGAAGAAGCACGGCGGCAGGAAGACGAAGAACTGGGACTCGGCCGAGCGCCTTTCAGACCTGAAGGGCGACGGTGTGGTCGGGGAGGTGCTCTTCCCGAACACGGTTCCTCCCTTCTATCGGACGGCGTTCCACATCGCGCCGCCCGTCTCGCACGCGCACTACCCGCATGCACTCGTGGGTACGCGTGCACACAACCGCTGGCTCGCGGACTTTTGCCGAGAGGCGCCGCAACGTCGTGCCGGGATCGGGCTGATCCACTTGAACGACATCGACGACGCGATCGAAGACGTGAAGTGGATCGCGGAGAACGGGCTGCGGGGCGGAGTCCTCTTGCCCCTTCCGTCGCCCGGTGAGCACTGGCTCCAACCTCTCAACCACCCGGACTACGACCGGCTGTGGGCGGTCATCCAGGACTGTGACCTGCCGATCAACCAACACTCCGGGCAGGGCTCGCCGCCGTACTGCGAAGGGCAGGGGTCGAAGGTGCTCTGGGCGTTGGAGATGCCGTTCTACGTGCAGCGCGGTTACACGAGCCTGATCATGGGTGGCGTGTTCGAGCGCTTCCCCGGATTGAAGTATTGCTTGACGGAATCGGGATGCTCGTGGGCGCCGGCGCTCCTCCGCCGGATGGATCAGCTCTACTACTCGTGGAAGGCCGGTGCGATTGGAGAGATCGACGTCGCGAAGGACCCGGCGCTCAAGGAGCCTCCGAGTTTCTATGCGCGGCGCAACTGTTGGTACGGGGCGAGTTTTCCGGGGCCGCGGGAGGTCGAGGGGCGAGACTTCGTGGGCAAGGACAAGATCCTGTGGGGCAACGACTATCCCCATCACGAGGGAAGCTATCCTTACTCGCGGGAGAACATGCGTCTCGCCTTCTCCCAAGTTCCCGAGGACGAGGTCCGCATGATGCTCGGGGAGAATGCGGCCAAGCTTTACAACTTCGACCTCGACGCTTTGCGGCAGGAAGCCAACGAGGCCAACATCACTCCCGATCTCGTGGCGACGCCTCTCGACGAGATCCCCGAGGACTCGACGTGCCTGGCGTTTCTGCGGGTACGCGCGGAGCAGGCGGCGAAGAGCAAGGCGGCGCGGAGGTGAGCGAAGCGCGACACGGCGCGAACTCGCTGAGCGCCGTTCCGGGTGCCGCGAGCCGAATATGCAGAAGGTGGAGGGTGTGAGAATGTCGGAGCCCGCCGTTTCGACGGAAGGAAACGTGCCCCGCTCGCCGAAGGGGGCGAAGACCCGGGCGCGGCTGGTCAAGGCGGCCAAGACGGTCTTCGAGCGCGACGGATTCCTGAACGCTCGAATTTCGGACATAGCGAGCCAGGCCGGCGTCTCGCACGGGTCGTTCTACCATTACTTCGACTCGAAGGAGGAGATCTTCCGCGAGGTGGCGGAGGCAGCGGAGAGCGTCCTGACGTCGCCGCCCGAGCAGACCGCGCCTCCGCCTAGCTCTCCGATCGAGCGCATTCGCCGGGCGAACCGACGCTACCTCGAGCAGTACCGCGATGAGGCTCGAATCATGGGTGTCGTCGAGGAGGTCTCCCGATACGACGAGCACGTCCGCGCGGTGCGCGCGGAGACCCATAAGCACTTTGCCGACCGGGCCGAGCGCAACATCCGTCAGCTGCAGGACGACGGTCGGGTCGACGCGGCCATCTCACCGCCGATCGCCGCGATGGCACTCGGAGCAATGGTCGCGCGCTTCGCGGAACTCTGGCTCGTGCAGGGGTCGGCAGAATACCAGTTCGACGAGGCCGTCGATCAGCTGACGCGCCTGTGGTGCAACGCTCTCGGTCTCGAAGAGAGCTGATCAGGCGGCCGCAACGTCATGACGAGCAATGAAGTGCACGACCAGCTCACGGAATGGTTGGCGGCGCAGCAGCCGGGCGTAGACGACCTCCGTATCGCGGGCCTTGACCGAGTCGAGTTCGGGCACTCGGCTGAGATGTTGGCGCTCACGCTCGCTTGGCGAGCCGACGGTGTCGAGCGCCGGCAGGATGTGGTGGTCCGCCTTCGGCCACCGCCGCCTGGGCTGCTCGAGCCGTACGACATGGAACGGCAGTTCCAGGTTCTGCGAGCGCTCGGGGAGACGGACGTGCGTTCGCCAGGTGCGCTCTGGTTAGAGCCGACGGGCGACGTTCTGGGTCGGCCCTTCTACGTGATGCAGCGTCTCGACGGGGAGGTGTACGAGCGCGAGGTTCCCGACGAGATTCGCGCCGCACCCCAGCGCGTCCGGCGGATGTCGGAGAATCTGGTACGCGAGATCGCACGGATCCACCAGGTCGATCTGGCCGCGACCGGGCTCGCCGACCTCGGCGACGGCACGGAGTACCTCGATCGCCAGCTGAAGCACTGGGCGAGCGAGATTCACCGGGTGAAGCGCGGTCCGGTGCCGGGGCTCGAGAGACTTCACGCGGAGCTTCTCGAGAGCCAGCCCGAGCCCTGCCCGCGGGTCGCGCTCGTCCACGGGGACACCAAGCCCGGCAACTTCGCCTTCGTTGGCGACGACGTGAGCGCTGTGTTCGACTGGGAGATGACCGACGTGGGCGACCCGCTCGCCGACATTGGTTGGGCAGAGGTGACCTGGCCGCTCGCGGGTTTCACCGCGCTTCCCGGCGCGCTCTCGGGCGACGAGCTCGTCACGCTCTACGAAGAGTTGACCGGAACCATGGTTCGGCACCGCGAGTGGTACCGAGCGTTTCAGGGCTTCAAGATGACCGTGATCCTGTTTCTGGGCTCGATGCTCGTGGACAGTGGCGCGAGCGACGATCTCCGGCTCGCGTCGATGGGCGGAGTCGTTCCGATGTTCACGGACCGGGCCCTGAAGGAGCTGGGGATCGACGAAGCTCTCGATTCCGGTCCTGTAGCTCCTCGCGACGAGCGTCTTCGAGCCGTGAAGGCCAAGGCCGGCGCCTGAGCGTCCCGGACCCGGTTCGTCGCCGGAATCTGGCAGGGGCTCGAGTTCTCCGCGGTCGCGGTCGAAGGTGAGGCGCGGCGGTTCAACCGTCGACCACGGCGAAGGCGTCGTGGTCGTCCACCGCAGTACCCATACGCTCGAGGAGTGCGGTGGTGATCGGCGGATCGACCTGCTGTGTGATTGCCCAGAGGTAGAACCCGTGAACCAGGCCGTACCGAAGGTCGGCCCACGCCTGTTCTTCTGTCGGGGCGTCGACCCCACCCGCAGCAAGCGCTCCGAGGTAGTGGCGGACGAGGTCTCTCTCCGTTCGGCGGCGGTCGTCCACCGTGAGGGTGGCGGCGAGGTGGTAGCCGAGGTCGAGGTACCACGGGCCCCGCTGCGCGAGCTGCCAGTCGACGAGAGCCGGCCGGCCGTCCGCGTCGAGGAACAGGTTGCTGACGTGTGGATCCCCGTGGATGACCGACCACGGCCGGGCCGACGAAACGCGGTCCACCACCGCCCGGTAGGATCGGTAGAGCCGCTCGGTGTCCCGGACTGCAGACGGAACGCGCGCACCGATGGGTCCGTCGAAGTTGCTGCTGATCTCGGCGACCCCCCGTCCCCGAGCGATCTTCTCCAGACGGGGAGCGAGCCAGCCGGTCGTCTCGACCGAAGGCCTCAGCCATGTCTTCGCGTGCAGCTTCGCGAGTTCCTCGAGGGTCTGCGCGGTTTGGTCGGGCGAGTACGGGCTCAGCGAGTCGAGGAAGGTGGCGCCCCGGGCCACGACGTCCTCGGTCACCAAGATGCTGTCGTCCGTGTCGACGTCGACGTGCGCGTAGACGCACTCGAGCGTCCGGACTCCGGTCTCCTCGGCGAGGTCACGGTAGAAGCCCGCCTCCGGCACGCCGACGAAACGCAGGGCCCGGCCGAGCTCGTTGAAGTACCCCTTCACGCAGAGCGCCGGCGACAACCCGTCCGGCACGCCGCCGGCGCACTCGATGCGAAAGCGCGCATTCGTCGTGATTCGGCTGACCACCGGACCGGGGTGCACGTGGGAGACCTCGATGCCCGGGTACTTCGTAGCGAGGGCCGCGCTCAGCCACTCCGGGGAGAGGGCCTGCTCGAGCGTGGTGGGGATCGGGGGGTGATCGCGTTCGGTCGCGGGGCTCACCAGTCCCCCGGAAGAGTGGAGCCGTCGCGCACCGTGGGCGGCGTAATGCTCCGAGACGTCTCGAAGGAGCCGTGTGCGATCAGTGGCAGGCGAACCGACGACGCAGACGTGCCTCCGTAGTGGATCGTGTAGACGCCGCCCGGAAGGGTCTCGCGCATGGGTTCGGTGAGGTTGCATCCCCACGGTGGGTTCCCGATCACGAACCCGCAGTTTTCCGCACGCGGTCGGGTGGAGAGGCGGACCCCCAGGCGGTGCCCGGGCTCGATCGACCAGAGGGTTGGGACGAGGGGGACGTCGATGCCGGTGCGTTGGTCGGGGAGGAGTGGTTCGTCTCGGTCGAGCGCCAAGTAGGGGCGAATGAGCTCTCCGTCCGCGTCGGTCCACGACCGGTCGGTGTCGAGGCCGCGACGGGACCCGAGCACACTGCCGTGCGAGATGACTGCGCGCGCTCCGTCGGGAGCGACGTCCAGAAGCTCGATTAGGAGCTGCGCATTCGTATTCGACGACGAGATCTCCAGGCGCGCGGCCATCGGCCCGGCGAGCACCGCTCCGTCGGAAAAAGGTGCGCTCGTGTACTCGACGGACGCCGAGACCTCCTCGGGGGGAACCCACGTGAGTGTGTCTCGTCCGGCGGCGGCAGCGGATCCCGCGAGCTCTCCCGCCTGTGTCAGGTAGAGCGCGGTGGAGTCGTCGGTCAGGGGATACCTCTTCGCATTGATCCACCTGTTCGACGCGAGCTCTTGCAGGTGCAGCGGCGTACGCGTGTTTTTCGGTAGGCCGGTGTCGATGCCCTTGATCCACGTGTCGTACCACTGGAGCTCGATTCCCTGGTCGAGCCCGCCCGCGTGCGCCCAATCGCCAATGATCGCTTGGTATCGTCCGGTCACCGGTTGATCGTCCCTCATGGGCGCGAAGACGCCGCGTCCGGCCGAGAGGTTCTGCAGGGCCGCGTACAGTTCGAGGGCACCGAGAGCGCCGCCTTCGCCCCAGCCGACCCACATCAGCATGGGAATGCCGGTTGCGGCGATCGCCGGGGCGCGTGCGACTCGGTCGAGGTTTCGCCAGTAGTCGCGGTAGTAGCCGCGGTCTCCGCCGGGAAGCGCGTCGGGCCAGACCCCCGGCCACGCGGTGGCGATGGGTCCCGGGATGCCGTTGTCGAACAGCGTGTCTCGGTACGAGTCGCCGGTGAAGCAACCCGGGATCATCGCCTTCACAGGAGAGTCGGGACCGAGCTGGGTTGCGGCCTCGAGCTGGTTGATTCCGAGGAAGGAGCATCCCCACAGCCCGACGTTGCCGTCCGATCCGCCAAGCCGCGACGCCCAGGCCACGAGCTCGGCTCCGTCCTCGGCCGTGCGCGGGGTGAACAACTCCGCGCCCGATCCCCCCGAGCGCGATGTGCCGCGTACGTCGACACCGGCAAAGATGTACCCGCGGCTCACGAAGAAGCTCCCCGCCGTGGCCGCGATGTTCCCGCCGTACGGGTTCTGGGTCAGGATGACCGGGAACGAGCCATTCGCGCGCTCACCGGTTTCGAGGTCCGCCGGATAGTTGACGTCGGCGACCAAGATGACGCCGTCGCTCATCGGGAGCTCGACGTCTGTCTGCGTAAAGTTGCCGAACGTCGGTTCGGGAGGCGACCAGCGGCCGCCGGGGTAGGGCGTGCTGGGCCCGTCGTCGCCGAGCAGCGTGTCTCCGCAGCCGATGGCGGTGATCGATAGCGCGAGGACGACTGCGGCCGTGACGGCGGAGAACCGGTTGTCGAGACGTCTCACGTCGGACTCCTCTGCGGTCGGAACCGCGGCAGCGTGACTTCATCGGACACGTCGTCGAAGACGACCTCGACGGGCATGCCAATGTGGATCTCCTCGTTCGCGCAGTCGACGACGTTCGAGTGGAAGAACGGGCCCTCTTCGAGTTCCACGACGACGACGTTGTACGGAACGCGGTCCACCAACTCGCGGCGGAACACCTGGTGGATGATCGAGAACGTGTGCACGAGGCCGCGTCCACTGCCGCGCACCCACTCCATGCCCTCGCGCCCCGTCTCCGGATCGCAGACCGCGGGCCAATGATATCGACCGGTCACCTGCGATCGTTGGAGCAGGAACTCGCGGCGCCGGCAGGCCTCCCAGAAGGGGCGGTCCAGATCGTCCGGCGCGAGGTCGAGCGGGTTGCGTGTACTCATTTGCCGACCCCCAACACTGCCGTTGCGTGCGCCCAGGTGTTTTGAATGCCGCCGTTGCCGCCGTGCCCGCTCACCAGTGCGATCTCCGCGTCGGCGACCTGCGTCGCGCCGCCTTCGCCACGAAGCTGGTGAATGCCCTCGACCATCGCAGTGAAGCCCGTCGCGTAGTAGCCCGACAGCTGGCCGCCGCCCGTGTTCGTGGGGATCGTGCCGGTCGGGCCGGTCTTCCCGGCAGCCACGAAGGGGCCGCCTTCGCCCGTGCCACAGAAGCCGTACTCCTCGAGCTGCATGATCACCGAGATCGTGAAGGGATCGTAGAGCGCGGCGACGTCGACGTCGCCGACGTCGATTCCGGCCTCGGCGAACGCGCGTGCCTTCGCGGGGGCGATGTCGTCGTGGTGGGCGTAGACGCTGCCGTCGTACCAGTTGCGGATGTTGTGCCCGGTGCCGGTGCCGAGCACGCGCACCGGTGTGCCGCGGAGGTCGCGCGCCCGCTCGGCCGTGGTGACGATGACGCAGACGCCGCCATCCGTGTCGCGACAGCAATCGAGGAGGCGCAGCGGCTCACAGATCATCCGCGAGGTCTGGTGGTCTTCGAGCGTGATCGGCTTTTCATACCCGAGTGTCCCCGGTCGCTTCGATGCGTAGGCTCGTTGCGTCACGGCCACCGCGCCGAGCTGCTCGGACGTCGTCCCGTAGAGGTGCATGTGACGCTGGGCGTGCAGCGCGTGGCTCGTGGAAGGCCCGACCATGTCGAACAGTTCGGGATACCCGTAACCGAATCCGCCGTAGCCCCGGCCTCCCCCGCTGCCGCCACCGCGGAAGCGCGACGGAACCGTTCCGTAGCAGAGGGCCACCGTGGAGGCCTGGCCGACGGCGAGCACGCCACGGGCGGCGATGAGCGCCGAGATCGCGGTGGCACCGCCGGACGACAGGCTCCACGAGAAGAGGGGGCCCAGCCCGAGATACCGGAGGTCTTCGAACGCGACGCCGCCGTGGCAGGCAATGTACCCGTCGACGTCGGGGCGCTTCAGGCCGGCGTCGGCGAGCGCGAGTTCGACGGCCTCGCGCCGAAGCTCGCGTTCGGGGATCTCGAGGTTTCGGCCTTGCTGCGTGACCCCGACGCCGACGATCACGCAGTCGTTTCCGTTCAGCTCGGCCACATCACCGCCTGGTACTCGGTGTACTCGTCGATTCCGTACGCGCCGTTCTCACGCCCGAGACCGGATTGCTTGAACCCGCCCGAAGGCTTGGAGAACGAGTTGACGGCGCCGTTGATCGCCACGCCGCCGGTGCGAATCCGGCGGGCCATGTCGATCGCGCGTCGCTTGTCCTGGGTGAGGATGCCCCCGAAGAGACCGTACTCCGAGTCGTTCGCGATGCGGACGGCGTCCTCTTCCTCGTCGAACGGGAGGACCGAGACGACGGGGCCGAAGACCTCTTCGCGCGCGATGCGCATGTCGTTGCGTACGTTCGCAAAAATCGTGGGCTCGACGAACCAGCCACGTTCGAGGCCGGCCGGGCGTCCGCCCCCCGTCGCCAGGTCCGCGCCCTCGTCTCGTGCCGAGGCGATGTGGTCCTCGATTGCGGCGCGGCGCTCCGGTCGGATGACCGGTCCGAGCAGGATGCTCGGGTCGGCGGGGTCGCCGATCTTCACGTTCTTCTCCACGAAGTCCGTCATCTTGGTCACGAGATCGTCGTGTCGCGAGCGGCTCACGAGGACCCGGGTCGTCATCGCACACCCCTGTCCCGCGTGGAAGAAGGTCGGAACGCAGCCGCTCAAGACGGCCGCGTCCAGGTCGTAGTCGTCGAGGACGATGAGAGCAGACTTGCCACCGAGCTCGAGGTGCACCTTCGTCAAGTTCTTCGCCGCGCACTCCATGATGCGTTTCCCGACGCCGTTCGAGCCGGTGAAGCTCACCATGTCGATGCGTGGGTCCTCGACGAGCGCGCGCCCGATCTCCGGCGATTGCCCGGAGACCACGTTGAAGACACCCGGCGGAACACCAGCTTCGGCCACGACTTCAGCGAGCATCAGGTCGATGAGCGGGCCCCAGGGGGACGGCTTCACCACCATCGTGCAGCCGGCGGCGAGCGCCGGCGCGAACTTCTGTGCGGTGACCCACAGCGGAAAGTTCCACGTCGGGATCAGCGCGCACACGCCTACGGGCTGGCGCACGACGAGTGTGCTGACGAGATTTCCACCGGTCGGCGGATCGATGAGCGGGAGCATCTCCTCGAACGCGTACCCGCGCGCGAGCTCCGCGTAGTTGCGGATGAGCTGGATCGGAGCGTCGACCTGCTGGCCGTGCGTCAGCGCGGCCGCGCCGTGCGCGCGGACGACCGTGTCGCGGAATTCTTCCTTCCGGCTCTCGATGCCGTCAGCGATCCGATGCAGGACGGCGACGCGCTCGGCGACTGGAGTCCGGGGCCACGGACCCTCGTCGAACGCACGGCGGGCGGCCGCGACGGCTCGTTCGACGTCGACGACGTCCGCATCGGGGGCGAGTGCGACGTCCTCCTCGGTTGCGGGATTCGGCAGCGAGTACGACCGGCCATCTCGCGCCTCGATCCACGCGTCGTCGATGTACATCTTCCAGGTCTTCATGGTCGGGTGTCTCCTTTGCGGGACGCGAGACCGGAGGCTCGGCTACAGGACCTCGTCATCGCGGAGCGCGCTGATCTCTTGCCAGTCGAGGCCGAGCGCGAGAAGTACCTCTTCCGTATGCGCACCGACCTCCGGCGCGGGGGAGAGTGCGGGCACCCGCTCGTCGAATTGGCACGGGTTCGAGACCACCTCGAACCGTTCGTTCGAGCCGCTCTCGATCTCGGTGAGATACCCGTTCGCTCCGGCCTGCGGATCTTCTCGTACCTCTCGAACGCTCTGCTGTGGCTCCCAGGCCGCGTCGAGTCCGGCCAGCTGTTCGGTCCATTCGGCAAGGGTACGCGTGGCGAACACGGCGGAGAGATCGCGGGAGCAGGCCTCGGCGTTCTCGCGGCGCGCCTTGGTGTCGGCGTATCGGGGATCGTCGGTCCACTCGGGACGCCCGAGGTGTCGGCAGAAGTCCGGCCAGTGGCGATCGGCCTGGAGCATGACGAGCGCGAGAAAGCGGCTGTCGGCCGTGCGGTACGTCGCCGTGAGGGGGTTTGCCATCGGGTGCTTGAAGCCCGCGTGCGCGTCGTACTGCGGGTTCGCGCTGTACACGACGTCCGACGACATCACCCACATCGCGGTTCCGAGCAGCGAGACATCGACCACGGAAGGCTCGCTGCGGCGCTCGCGCCGGAAGAGGGCCGCAGCAATGCCGAACGCGAGGTTCATCGCGCTCGTGTGGTCCCCGAAGCCGGGGCGTTGGCCGACAGCGCGGTCGGCGTCCGGCGGCGTGAGCGAATGGGCCACGCCGCCACGAGACCAGAAGGCCGACATGTCGTAGCTCGGGCGGTTGGCTCCGGGCCCGCGCATGCCGAGTCCGTGCCCGCGTGCGTAGATGATCTGCGGATTGCTCTTGCGTACCGCGTCCACGCCGAGAGAGAGCCTCTCGATCGCGGCGGGCCGCAGGCTCGTCAGGAAGACGTCTGATTCCGCAACGAGCCGAAGGAGCAGCTCGCGGCCGGCCTTCTTCTTGACGTCGATCCCGATGCTGCGCTTTCCGCGGTTGTTCTGCTCGACCGCGAGGTTCGGACCGCTCGGGCCGCCACCGAGCCCCATCGTACGCAGGCCGCGCGCGGGGTCTCCCTGTCGCGGGTGCTCGACCTTGATCACGTCCGCGCCGAGATCCGCGAGCAGCGCCCCGGCCGACGGCACGAACACCCACTGCGCCAGCTCGACGATGCGCACTCCCTCCAGGATTCCACTCATGCCAAATTCTCCTCTACGCCGGCGCGAGGAACATCTCGGCGTACTCGTCGAGCCGTTGCTCACGAGTCTCTCCTCGCACGTCCATCGCGAAGAGAATCAGCTGATCTGCGCCGGCGTCGCGGTACTGGAGCATCCTGTCGCGGTCGACCGGGTGCCGATATCCGCACACGCTGATGCAGAGCTCGTCCCGGCTCCGTCCGACGCTCTGGAGCTGGGCGTCCAGTGCGTCGAGCCGCTTGCGTAGCTCGTCCGGCTCCAGATTGAACCCGTACCAGCCGTTGCCGAACCGTGCGGCACGCCGTAGCGCACCATCGCTGTTGCCGCCGATGTGTACCGGCAGAGGAGTCTGGATTGGCTTGGGCCAGCAGCGCGACGTCGGGAGCGTATAGTGCGGCGTCTCGCACGAGGACGGATCGTCTTCCCAGAGCGCGCGCATCACCTCGAGATAGCTGTTGGTCCGGGCGGCGCGGTCCTTGAACGGCGCGTCCACGGCTTCGAACTCCTCACGCACCCAGCCGATCCCGAGACCGAGGTCGAGTCGTCCACCCGACAGGTAGTCGATGGTCGCCGCGAGCTTCGCAGTCTGCACCGGGTTGCGCTGCGGCACGAGCGCGACGCCCGTGCCGAGACGGATCTTCTCGGTCGCGCACGAGAGGTAGGAGAGCGCGGCGAACGGGTCCAGCAGGCCCCACTCTCCCGCGATGAGCGAGGACCTTTCGGCGAACGGTGGCTTCGACCCGAGTTCGTCGAAGAACAGCACGTGCTCGGCCACCCAAAGAGAGTGGAAGCCTCGTTCCTCTGCGGCACGGGCGGTGGCCGCAAGGTGCTCTGCGGTGGAGAAGGGTGCGGTCGAATCGATGAAGAGCCCGATGTGCATTGGCTCGCTCTAGAGCCTGTAGAGACGCGCTGCGTTCTCGTAGAGGATCTTTCGGCGCTCTGCCTCGGGGAAGCCGCTCATCCATTCGTTCGTGAGCTTGCGGCTGTCGGGCCAGGTCGTCTCCGAGTGGGGGTAGTCGCTCGACCACATGATGTTGTCGATGCCGATGTGCTCGCGCTCGCGCAGGCCGACGGGGTCTTCCATGAACGTCGCGTGGACCTGGCGCTTGAAGTAGAAGCTCGGCGGGTTCTTCAACTCGTTCTTGGTCCAGTGCCGGTGCTTCTCCCATACGTGATCGAGGTAGTGCTGGGTGAACGACAGCCACCCGAGTTGACCTTCGACGGAGACGACCTGGAGATCGGGGTAACGCTCGAGCAGGCCGGAGAGAACCATCCGCGAAACGGACTCGGCCATCGCGAACTTGCTCATGAGCAGGTCACTGATGAAGCCGACGGAGTCCGTGCTCGGCATTGCGGCCTTGCGATGCCGGCCCCCCACGTGGACCGCGGCGGCCCAGCCTTGGTCGAGGATGGCGCGCCACAGGCCGTCCCACTTCGGTTCGTACCATTCGTCGTCGCCGGGAAAGCGCGGAATCACGCCGCCTTTGAGTCCGCGGCCGGCGGCGCGCTTCACCTCGGCGATCGCCATCTCCGGTGTGTCGCACGGGAGGTAGGCGATGCCGATCAGGCGCTTGGGATCGGCCGAGCAGAAGTCGGCGAGCCAGTCGTTGTAGACCTGATAGCTCGCGTGCCGCAGTTCCGCGTCTTGTGAGGGCAGAGGCCCTCCACCGTAGATCACCTCGGCCTGGACGTGGTCTGCGTCCATGTCCTCGAGTCGCGCATTCGGTTCGAAACCGCCCGCCCGCTGCTCGTTCAGTCGTCGGACGTTCCAGCTGAACTCCTCGGGCTTCTTGCCGGCCATGGCGTTGATGCCGAGCAGGGGAGTGCGCCGTCCTTCGAACACTTGGAAGTCGCCCTCGTCCGTGGATTCGATTCGGGGCGCCTTCTCACGAAGGGATTCTGGAAGGTACTTGGCCCACATGGTGGCGGGTGGGTTGACGTGCGAGTCGGCGGAAATGAGTTCGTGAGACATCGTGTTCCTCCTGGGTTCCGGGCGCCGCCTAGCGCGCCAGGTATCCACCATCGACAGGCAGCGCGACGCCCGTCACGTTGGATGACAAACTGGATGCCAGATAGAGCGCGGCATTCGCGCAGTCTTCGGCCAGGATGGGACGCCCGAGCGGATGCTGGCCGGCAATCGCATCGAGGAACTCCTTCGGCTTTGGCTGAAAGGCGGCCTCGGGCGGCATCGCGAAGTTCGTGTCGATCGCTCCGGGGCAGAGGCAGTTGACGCGGATTCCGGCCGCTGCGTTCTCGATCGCCAGTCCCCGCGTGAGTTGGATGACACCGGCCTTCGTGGCGCCGTAGGGCACGCCGCCCCAGCCCACCATTCCGGCCGCGGAGCCGGTGTTCACGATCACGCCGCCGTCGCCCTGCGCCTTGAAACGCAGCAGTGCGTGTTTGCAGCCGTACGCGACGCCGAGAAGGTTGATGTCGATCAGGCGCTTCCAATCCGCGGCGTCGTGTTCCTCGAACGACGCGCCGAGCCTGGGCGTGCTGACACCCACGTTGTTCATCATGACGTCGAGGCGTCCATGAGCGGAGACGGCCGCGTCCACGAGATCGTGCACGTCGTCCTCGCGCGAGACATCACAGGGAACGAATCGTGCATCGGGGCTGCCGTCTTCGGTTACGAGGCGCAGGGTTTCGTTGCCCCAGTCTTCCTGTACGTCGCCGCCGACCACGTGGGCGCCTTCCTTGGCGAACAGCCGGGCCGTCGCACGGCCGACGCCCGAGCCGATGCCCGTGATGACGACGACCTTCCCTTCGAGCAGCATCCTGGGTTTCCTTTCGATTCAGTTTTCGAGGATCACCGGCAGCGCGGTGGGCATGCGAAACAGCAAGCCCGTGATCCAGGGCTCTGGCGCATCGGGGTCGAGGCGGAAGGTCGGAAAGCGGTCGAGTATCGTGTTCAATGCGGTGCGCATCTCGAGCCGCGCGAGGTGGGCGCCCACGCAGAAGTGGGGTCCCAGGCCGAAGCTCGCGTGCACGCGGCGTTCGCGCGTGATGTCGAAGCGGTGCGGTTCGGGCCAGCGCGCGGGATCGTGGTTGGCCGCGGCCAGACACGCATTGACGACGCTTCCCTCCGGGATGGCCACGCCGGCGACCTCGCTGTCGCGCGTGGCGATGCGGCTGATCGACGTGAGCGGCTGCTCCCAGCGCAGAGCCTCTTCGATCGTCTCTTCGAGCCGCGATCGATCGTCCCGCAACAGATCGAATTGTCCCGTCTGCAGCAGGCCCAGCAGAAGGCAGCCGAGTCCCCGGTAGGTCGTACCCGCTCCCGCCGGGAGCATCACGCGGGCGAATGCGAGGATCTCGTCGTCGTCGAGTACGTGACGACCGCCGTCTTCGTCACGCATCTCCGCCTGGCAGAGCACGCTGATCAGGTCGTCCTTCGGCTCGACGCGGCGGTCTCCGACGACTTTGCGGAGGTAGTCGGCGATCTCCTCCGAAGCACGCATCGCATTGCCGGGAGCGCCCGACGCACCTCCGACGGCGAGGATGGCGAGCTCGTGGAAGTGCGCAACGTCCTCGCGTGCGACCCCGAAGGAGCTCGCGATCGTGTAAACGGGGAGATGGGCGCACAGCTCCGCGTAGAGATCGACGCGGCCTCCGCGCGCGGCGCACTCGTCGAGGATCCGATCGATCGTCGGCTGGATCCACCGCTCGCACCAACGCTCCACCTGCCCTCGCAAGAGCGACGGTTGCACCAGCTCTCGGTGGCGTCGGTGCGGCTCACCGTCGAGCTGAATCAGGCTGACGCCGACGGTTGGCTCGAGTGTGCGTTGGTACCAGCGTGAAGAGAAGGTCTCCTTGTCGCTGAGTACCTCGTCGACAGAGTCCCAGCCGTAGCACGAGAACTGGCGGGACTCGGGCCAGCCCATCCCACCGACGTCGCCGAGCCCGAACGCGCCGGTGATCGTTCCTTCCTGGACCGAACCGATCTCGCGCAGCTCGTCGTATCGCGGATACGGATCATCGATCGAGCCGGCTCCGGTCGCTCGATTGCGGGCGCGCTCCGCGGCGTTGGCACCGACCTCGATGGGTGCGGAGGTAGCTCGATCGCTCTTGTCGGCCTCGGGACGGGTGGACATGGCGGCTCCTCGTTCGCGGAACTTGCGCTGGCTCTCTTGATGTGCTGAAATATCAGCACTGCTAGTGGTATACTAGCATTTAAGTATCAACTCCATTCGTCCGGGGCAATAGGAATCTCTGGAGGAGCCGCATGCCGATCACTCCCTCGCCCGCAGTTCTTCGTGCCTGCGACGTACTCGGGCACCTCACGCGTCACCCCGGGGAGTCGTTCACGGTTTCGGAGTTGGCGCGCGTCGTCGAGGTGCCTCGGGCTACGTGCGACGCAATCCTGCAGGCGCTCGCGTCTGCGCAGTACGTCACTCGGAATCACGGCGATCGCCGCTATCGGCTCGGGCCGGGTGGCATCGCTCTTGGCGACGCGGCACGGACGGCACACCCGGTTCTTCAAGCTGCCAAGATCGAAGCGGAAGAGCTGGCGCGTCAGAGCGAGTCTTGTGTTGCGGTGTGCATCCGCGACGGAGACACGGCGCGCGTCGTCGAGGTGTTCGACTTCGGACCTCTCTTCGCGCTTCGAGCCCGCGTGGGGCAGACCATCCCGCTGGTTCCACCGTTCGGAGCCGTGTTCGTCGCGTGGGCCGATGCCGATGTCGACGCATGGCTGGCGAACGCGCGGCCGGCACTCACGACGGACGAGCAGCGGCGCTATCGTCGTGCGCTCGAAGAGGTACGGCGACGCGGCTACAGCGTTTCGGTCGCGACGCGTCGGCAGACGGAGCTCACGCGGGCAGTGGACACCCTCGCGACATCGCCCGAGTCCGAAGTTGCGCTGCTCGCACGCGACCGGGTGGTGCAAGAGATGATGCACAGCCGCTACCTCGTCGCGGAGCTCGATACGGACCAGGCGGTGCGCGTCGCTCAGGTTTCGGCGCCCGTCTTCGATGGGAGCGGGCACGCGGCGGCGTCGATCCTCGCGCCCGGACCCGACTACGATCTGGCGGGTGCCGAGCTTCGCGAGTTGGTACGGCGCATTGCCGCGGCGGCGGTTCGTGCTACGGGCCGCGCGGGTGGCCGAGATTCGGCGCACGGATCCGCCGCCGGCGAGGACCCGCGGGCGCTCTGAGGCCTACCGGGAGATCGACCCTGCGGGCCATCGTCGCGAGATTCCTCCTCGAAAGATCGTGCGGCGGTGGGCGCGGCTCAGTCGACGGCCAGCCCGTACACGCCGGCCGCGTTGGTGCTCAGGACCTTGCGTCGTTCCTGTGGTGTCAGGTCGGCGAGCTGCTCGCGCGCGTGGTCGAGCGGGCGAGGGTAGAGGCAGGTGGGATGCGGGAAGTCCGTCTCGAACATCACGTTGTCCACGCCGAGGCGCCGGATGGTGGAGGCGACGTCTCGCGTCTCGAACCAGAAGCACCCGTAGATCTGCCGGCGGAAGTACTCGAGTGGCGAGAGCGAGAGCTTGTCGAGCCGGCTCGCGCCGCTCTCCGCCAGGGAGTACTCCAGCGTCTCGAGGATGAACGGAATCCACCCGATGCCGCTCTCGACGGAGACGAACTTCAGCTTCGGGAACCGCTCGAGAAGTCCCGACGTGATCAGATTCGAGATGACCTTGGCGTTGCTGATGAACATCATCCCGGACCCGACCGAGAGCTTTTCCTCGGGCGCCAGTGATGGCCAAGGCGTCTCGCCGTACCAACTCATGGTGCTGTCGCTGGCGCCGATGTGGAAGTTTACCGGCAGTTCCTTGTCGCAGCAGAGTTCCCACAACGGCGTCCAGTAGTCCCCGCTCAGGTCCTGCATGCCGTGAAGCTGTGGGTCCGAGTTGATGTTCACTCCGCGCATACCCATGTTCGCGCAGCGCTCGGCTTCTTGGACGGCGAGGTCGATGTCCCACCACGGGAGGAGGGCCATCGGGAGGAGGCGGTCGCCCGACTCGGCCTGCATCTCCGCCATGGCTTCGTTGTAGATCTTCGTGCTCACCAAGCGGAGATCGGCCTCGACCGGCTCGCGACGGGGTGCGCCCAGGGGGGCGCGGCCTTGGCCCGCGAAGCCGAGAACGTTGGGGTAGATGACGTGAGCCCAGATGCCGTTGTCGTCCATCCACTGAAGGCGCTCCTTGGTGCGCGAACATCCGGGGTGGACGTCATCGAGCTGCCAGTCGGTGAACTCGATCCCGGCCGCCTTCTGGCCGTCCCGACGGACGACGCTCGCGGCGGAGCCGACGCCCATGGAGCGGTCGCCGTCGATGGTCCAGACCCGCTTGCCGTCGGTCATCTTCATCTGCGGCACGCGGTCGCGATACTTGGGTGTCGCGCGCGACGTCCACAAGTCCAGCGGCTCACTGATGTGTGTGTCGACGTCGACGATCTTGAGCGTGTCGATGTCCGAGCAGCGTGTCGCTTCCGAGCCGGCGTTCATGACTGGTTCCTCCTTGTTTCCGGGTAGCTCTCCGCGCCCATCCGAACAACGAACGACGCCATCAGATGACTCCGCCCGCGCGCAGGGCGGCGAGATTGTGTTGCGTGACGCCCAGTTCGGCAAGAACCTCTGCGGTGTGTTCGCTGAGAAGCGGCGCCCGTCGTGCAATCCGCCAAGGAGATTTTTCGAACGCGTAGGGTGCGCCGGGGTAGCGGAAGGAGCGTTGGAGGTCGGGGTGGTCGACCTCCACTTGAAAGCCGCGCGCGCGGAAGTGCTCGTCTTCGAACGCCTCCTCGGGCGCGTAGATGACGCCAACGGGCATGCCGCGCGACTGCGCGCCGACGAAGAAGTCGTACGCCGGCAAACGGGACGCGATCAGGTTGAGCGCCTCTCGGCCCGCGGCGTAGATCGCGGTCACCTCGTCGTCCGTCCCGATCTTCGACAAGTCGAGGGTCTCGCGCTCTGCACCCATGCGAAGAAAGACGGTTTCGGGAAGCTCGTCTGCAAGGGCCAAAGAGTCGAGCCATTCGATGAGCCGGCCGAACTCCTCGCCGCGACGCGGGGGCACGCCGGTCGTGACGTGCCGACCGTCGGCGCACTCGATCTGGGTGGGGAGACTCGGCTGTTCGAGGGCGTGGCGGCCGGTCTGCCGCTGTACCGTGCCCTGCTGCACGAGCCAGTGGTACGACGCCATCTCGGTCGTGACGTTGGCGGCCGCGTGCATACTCACGTCGACGTGTTGCCCCCGGCCGGTCACCTGTCGCGCGACGAGAGCCGTGAGAACCGAGAGTACGGCAAAGTGGCAGGCCGTCGCGTAGCCCTGGTTCCCGCCGCCGCGCACCGGCGGAAGGGAGTGGTCGTCGTATCCGCAACTCCAGACCGGACCGCCCGAGGCGAGCAGTGTGAGGTCGGTGATCGGCTCGTCGCGCTCTGGTCCTCGGCGACCGAAGGGCGTGAGCGAGACGACGATCAGCTCCTTCTTGTTGCGTGTCAGGTCTGGATGGTCGAGGCCGAGCTCGGCCATCCGACCCGGCCGCTCACATTCGAGAACCACGTCGGCAGTGGCGGCGAGGCGGCGGAACAGGTCGCGCCCGCCCTCGTCGTCGACGTTCAACGTAATGCCGCGCTTGCTCGTGTTGTGGTGCCACCAGTACAGGCTTCGCTCGGTTCCGGGCACGTCGTCGAGAAAGGGTGGATAGCTGCGGGTTCGGTCGCCGCCCGGCGGCTCGACGAGGATCACGTCGGCGCCCATGTCGGCGAGGAGCTTTCCGCCGAATGCGCCGTGCTCGTGCGCGAGCTCGACGACGCGGACTCCGTCGAGGGCGCCAGGGGATTGCGTCGGCGCGCTCATATCACTGCCGCCCCGCGGAGCTCGTCGATCTCGACCTGCGACAGGCCGAGGAGCGTCGAGAAGATCTCATCGTTGTGTTCGCCGAGGCAGGGGGCACCGCGCTCGATCTTCCAGTCTGTCTCGGAGAAGTGGACGGGCAGGCCGTCAACGCGGACGCGCCCTACCTTCGAATGCTCCGCCGTGGGCCAGAGTCCCCAGTCGCGCGTGCTCTCGCATTCGTCGATGCGCTCGGACGGTCGTGCGATCGCGCTGGCCGGCACGCCGGCCTCCCGAAGGGCAGCGGCCGCTTCGTAGTCGTCGCGCGTGCGCGTCCACCGCGCGACGAGCTCATCCAGCTCTTCCTCCGCGGCGCCGCGACCGGCGAGTGTCGCGAAGCGATCGGCGGAGACGGCCTCTTCTCCGATTGCAGAAGCCAGCGCTCCCCAATCACGATCGTCCCGACATGCAATTGCGATCCAGCGGTCGTCTCCTCGCGCGGGGTAGATCCCGTGCGGTGCCATGGGCGGCCACTCGTTCCGATTGCTGCTGGGCGATCCGGGGCGGCGCATCGGTCGTCCGTTCACGGTGTAGTCCAGGATCGCCGGACCGTTCAGCGTGAGCCCGGCGTCCGTGCAGGACATGTCGACCCATTGGCCCTCACCCGTCCGGCCGCGGTGGAGGAGGGCGAGCAGGATCGCCATTGCCATGTACGAACCGCCGGTATGGTCCATGTACGAGAAGCCCCAACCCGCGGGCGGCTGTTCGGGGAGTCCTGAAGTAAAGGTGAGCCCGGAGAGCGCTTGGACGATGGGGCCCCAGGTCTTGAAGCGGGAGTAGGGCCCGACCTGGCCGAAGCCGCAGTTCGAGACATAGATGATGTCGGATCGGAGCTCCTTCAGCCGGGCGTAGCCGAAGCCGAGGCGCTCGAGGACGCCGGAGGCAAAGTTCTCCGCGACCACGTCGCTCTGCTCGACGATCTGCCCGAGAAGCTCGCGCCCACGCTCGGTCCGCAGGTTCAGCGTGATCCCGTACTTCTCGACGTTGTGGTTGTTGAAGCCGCCGCCGAAGTCGACGCCGCGGCGCTCGTCCGCGTAGGGCGGCATGGTTCGAAGGATGTCCCATCGACCTTCGCGTACGGGGTCCTCGATGCGGATCACCTGCGCGCCGAACGCGGCGAGCCACCTCGTGGCGCCAGCGCCGGCGAGTTGACCGGTGAAGTCGCAGATGCGCAGGTGTCCGAGCGCGTTGGCCTTCGAAGTTGACATCGACGTCGGTTGGGACGCTATTGCCGATGGCGCGAGATCGCAAGAACGTTCGCGTCCGCTCGTCGGGAGCTACACCCATTCGCGCCGAACCCATACGGATGTCGAGACAATGGCCACGCTGAACTTGCCGCCGCGCATCCCGGACGATCTGGCTGAGCGCTATCGAGCCGACGGCCTCTGGGACGATCGGTTGCTTGCCGACGGGATCGAAGCGGGCGCCCGGCAACGACCGACGGCGTTCGCCGTTGCGGACAATGAGCGTTCGCTGACCTACGCCGATCTCGCCCGAGAGATTCAGTCGGCGGTCGCGGCGTTGGCCGACGAGGGTGTGCGGCAGGGCGCCGAAGTCCTCTTGATCGCGGGGAATACCGTTGCGGGTGTCGTGGCCTACCACGCGCTGCTTCGGGTCGGGGCCACGATCGCGGTGCTGGACCGCCGATGCGGAGCGGCGGACGTGCGGTCTGCGCTCGACGTTCTCGCGCAGACCACTCTCGTCGTCGTTCCCGCATCGGAGCGCGCTCGCCTCTCGGATGGGCTCGGCCAGATGCGGGTCGTCGCCCTCGAGTCGCTCGCCGCTGGCCCGAGGCCCGGACCGTGGGCTGAGCCCGATCGAGACGACGCGCGGGTCGTGCTCTTCTCCTCGGGGACGACGGATCGTCCGAAGGCCGTGGTGCACTCGCTCAACACGCTGACGGCCGGCGCCCGGAACATGGCGCGCATCACCGGCGCCAACGAGCAAGCCGGGCTCTTCCTGGTGAGTCCGCTCACGAGCATCACCGGGGTCGTGCAGATGCACCTCGCCGCCGATCGGCACGCGGCGCTGATCCTCGAGGACGCATTTTCCCCGGAGGCCTCTCTCGAGCGGATCAACGCGTGCGGTGCGACGCTTCTCGGTGGCGCGCCCGTGATTGCAGAGCGACTGCTCCGTGCAGCCGAAGCGAGAGCCGATCGCCGCATCGCTCTTCGCTCGCTTGCGCTCGGAGGCGCGATGCTGCCGTTGCCTCTCCTCGAGCTTGCAACGGACTCTTTCGGCATCGAGATCGCGCGCGTCTACGGTTCGACCGAGGTTCCGTGTGTCACGGGCAGCGTCCCAGGAGAGGACCGCGCGAGTCGGCTCGCCGACGACGGCGTGCTTCTGCCCGGGACGGAGGTCCGCGTCGGGTCGACCGAGAGCCCGCAGGAAGGTCTCGTACGCGGGCCAAGCATGTTCCTGGGTTACGCAGATGGAGAGCACGACGCAGGGGCCTTCGAGAACGGCTGGTACCGCACCGGCGACCTCGTGGACCTTGCGGCCGGGCGCCTCACCGTCGTCGGGCGACTGAAGGAGATCGTCAACCGAAGCGGCCTCAAGATCTCGCTGAACGAGATCGAGGCGGCACTCGCGCGGATGCCGGGCCTGCACGAGTACGCGTCCTTCGTGGCTCCCGACCCCGAAACGGGCGAGCGGCTCGCCGTCGCGGTTCGGCCGGAGCCGGGTACGACGGTCGGACTGGACGAGGTGATCGCGCACCTGCTTGGTGAGGGGATCGCCCGCCGAAACCTCCCCGAAGAGTTCGTCGTCTGGCAAGACCCATTGCCCCGAACCGCCTCGGGCAAGGTGGTCCGCTCTCGACTCGCCCGCGAGTCCACGGGCCGTCCGGTCGAGGTTGCAGCCCGCCTCGAAGCCGAGGCGTGAGCACCATCTCGAGCCCGGCTGGTCTCGGAATCATACCTCCTTACCTATACTGCGGTGAGGCGCCTTGATTTCGACTTCGACGTCAATATAGCTTTGTCGCCGCAGACTCGCCCGACCCCGTCGTTCGTGCGGGCGTGAGGCGCGGCCATCTGCGTCGACTGGATTTGAAACGGACCGAAGCGGAGACAACGGCATGTCCCTCCCCGACACACCTGAAGCGATTACACCGCAGTGGCTGACGACGGCGCTCGCGACGTCCGTGCCCGGTGTCGAGGTCTCGAGCGTCGAGGTCGTCGACCGGCATTCGGGGACGACGGGGCGTGCGCGACTCCGGCTCGAGTATGCATCGAGCACAGCCGGGCCGGAGACGGTCTTCGTCAAGCTGCCGCCCTTCGGCGCGGAGCAGCGGCAGCTCGTCGCGGTGACCGACATGGGTCGGCGAGAGGCTCGATTTTACGAATCCGTGGCCGCCGAGACGCCGATGCGTGTCCCGCGCGCCTATTTCGCCGCTCACGGAGACGAGAAGACCGAGTACATCATGGTCTTGGAGGATCTCGAGGCGAATGGGTGTACGTTCCCGGAGGGCTGGGGAGAACACGCGCGCACGCACGGCCAGCAGCTCGTCGAAGGCCTTGCGCGCGTGCACGCGCACTTCTGGGAGGACGCGCGGTTCGCGTCCGAACTCTCGTGGATACCGCGTTCGTCCCGCGGGCCGATGGGCGCGAAGCTGATCGACCTCGCGCGCCAGAGCCTCGGCGGAGATCTTCCGCCCGTGTTCACGGAGCTCTGCCAGCTCTACGTCGAGAACCACGAACGGATCGTCGACGTGTGGGACGACGGCGAGTCGACGCTGATCCACGGCGACACGCACGCGGGAAATCATTTGGTCGATGCCGGTCAGGTCGGTTTGTACGACTGGGCTGTCGTGACACGGTCGCCGGGCATTCGGGACGTCGCAATCTTTCTCTGCAATTCGTGCCCGGGGGACGTACGGCGCGAGAATCAGGACGAGTGGATTCGTGCCTACCACCAGGGGCTCGTCGACGGCGGAGTGGCTGCACCGGACCTCGAGACCCTCCAGCTGCGCTATCGTCGCACGGTCCTCTACGGGTGGGTCGCCGCCACGACGACCGCGGCGATGGGCGACCGGTGGCAGCCGATCGAGGTGGGGATGCAGGCCACGCGCCGTGCGACGGAGGCCTGCGATGATCTCGGGACCCTGGACGCCTTCCGGGAGGCGCTCTGACGATGAAGCTCGAGCCGTTCCGCAATTGGGTCGTCGCCCGCGCAAACGACGACAACCCAGCGATTCACTTCGAGGATCGATCCTGGCCGTACCGCGACGCCGTGCAGGCCGGCGCGGAGCGGGCTACGTTCATGCTCGCCGAGCGACGCGACGGACCGCTTCACGTCGGCGTGCTTCTCGAGAACGTGCCCGAGTTTTGGTTCTGGCTGGCCGGGGCCTCGCTCGCCGGAGCGGTCGTCGTTGGGATCAATCCGACGCGCCGGGGCGCGGAGCTCGCGCGCGACATCGAGCACACGGATTGCCAATGGATCGTTACCGACGCGAAGCACCGTGATCTGCTCGACGGACTTGGGCTCGACGTCCCGATTCTCGAGATCGATACCGACGCTTACGCAGCGGCGCTGGAGCCGTTTGCGGGCTCTCCGCTTCCGGACGTGGAAGTGGAGCCCGACGCCCACCTCCTTCTGATCTTCACGTCCGGTACGAGTGGTGCGCCCAAGGCGGTGATCTGCACTCAGAGAAAGCTCGCACTTACGGCCCAGAGCGTCGTCGGCATCGCGGAGCTCAGCGCGCGGAGCGTCACGTACGTCGCGATGCCCATGTTTCATTCCAACTGTCTCTTCATGGGCTGGGGGCCGACGGTCGTGGCAGGCGGCGCGACGGTGTTGCGCCGAAAATTCTCCGCGTCGTCCGCATTACCGGACATCCGCAAGTACGGGTGCACCTACTTCCATTACGTGGGGAAGCCGCTCTCCTACATTCTGGCGCAGCCCGAGCAGCCCGACGATGCGGACAATCCGCTCGAGCTCGTGTTTGGCAATGAAGGCGCCGAGCTCGACATCGAGCGCTTCAGTAAGCGCTTCGATGTCCGGGTGATCGACAGCTATGGCTCGACCGAGACCGGCGCTACGGTCCGCCGGGTCGAGGGGATGCCGAAGGGCGCGTTGGGTCGTGCGGGGAAGGAGATCAAGGTCCTCGATCCGGATTCGGGGGAGGAGTGTCCCCCCGCC